>JAJFBI010000020.1 GCA_020697385.1 Microvirga sp.
GCGAACCTCAGATAAAGGTGTGTTGTCACGATCGGACAGAAGAACCCGGTCCGGAGCGAATAAAACGATGTCTATAATGAAGCGCACCAGCGATGGGTCGCGGTCGCAATCGATTTAACAACGCAGATGAAGCAATTTGGTTCCATCTGCGTTCATGTTCGTGAACGACTATTCATGGGAATAGTGGACGTCACTTCTTCTCAAGCAAGAGCGTTCCCTGCTTTTGAATGAAGGTCTTTGCCTTCTCCGCAACCATCGCAAGGATCCACGGCAACAGGACTTCGACGCGCACTTGATCTTGCATGACTTCAAGATGGCCGATGACATTCTGGCCCATGGCGCCGACACGAAAATCCATCCGGTTGCCGCTCCAGTTCTCGTGGATGGACGCGACCTTGTCCCCGAACTGCGACTTCACGCCCGCCATGCCGCCCTGAAGCCGCCGCATGGCTTCGGCCTGACCCAGGTTATGGGGAATGGAGACGATGAGAGGCTTCGACATGAGGGTGCTCCGCTTTTTGATGGAACAAGCGAAGCCGAGCCATATGGGTTCCGTCGATAGAGCATCAAACCCGAAAGTGGTGCCCACTTTCGGGTTTGATGCTCCGATTCCTAAGATGCGCATCGTTGAGCGGAAAACCGGATCCACTTTTCCGCACGATGCGCTAAAGCATCTCCACGCGAATCGCCCGGATCACGATGGCCTCCTGATCGAAGCGGCGTTCCAGCTCCGCACGATAGCCCTCCCACCAGGAATGATCGATCTCGCGTGCCATGACCTCGAACACGACGATATCGTCGTGATTCGTGCGGCCGCCTTCCTTCCAGACGCCTTCGGCCGGCGCACGGGTGAAGCTTGTGATGCCGCCGAAGCGTTCGGACAGCTCCGACCGCACACGCCCATAGGCTGCGCCATCGAAGCGGCGGCCCGCGTTGTCGGCAAGCGGCAGAAGGATTTGAATCAGGTGCATCGCCTTCCCCTGAAGCGCCATGGCCGGATGAGGACATAGCTCACAGGTTGGGAAAGGCGAGTCCCTCAGGCCTGCAGGGCTGCGAACACGTCCTCGTCCGTGTCAGGGATGCTGTCATCGACGCGGTAGGATCCCGAAGGCTTCGAGACGCGCCAGGGCAAGGCCGTCGAGGCGTGAAAGGCCTCGGAAGGACGAAGACGCCGCCGCATGCCGTCGGCCTGAATTTCGTCGATGACGACAAAACCGAAGATGGTGAGGCGCGTCGCCATGGCCTTGGTCATCCGATCATCGGCCCCGATCGTCAGGGAACCCGCGGAATACACGGAATCCATGAGACTCTTCTGGTCGCGGCGTGGATTGGCCGCCGAGCGCGCGCCCGGAAAGCGGATGACGTTCGTCGGCTGAGACGATCTCGATTCCATGTAAGCAACCCTTGGTCCCGAATCGGGGCAAGAATCGCCGCAAGGGATTAAGAACCGCCTAATCGAGCCGATGAAGGGAGACGTACCCGACCCCGGCCGAGGTCAGCCCGAGGGCCTGTGCGGGTCCCTTGGCGAGATCGATGATGCGCCGATGGGCGAAAGGACCGCGATCGTTGACCCGGACGACCACGGAGCGGCCGTTCGTTTCGTTGACGACCTTGAGACGCGTCCCGAACGGCAGGGACCGATGCGCCGCCGTCATGTCGTAGGAGTTGAAGCGCTCGCCGCTGGCGGTCTTACGGCCATGGAAACCGGGCCCGTACCAGGAAGCGGTGCCGCGCTGAAAGGCTTTCCCTGTCTCGATATTTGCCGTTGAGATGGATCCCGTGACAGCGGGGTCGTTGGAGGCGGTTGTATTGCAGGCCGCGATGAAAAGAAGTGGCACCATTGCAGATGCTCGGGCGAGGATATTCTTCAAGGACAGTCTCCCCTTCCATTGTCATTGGAAGTGAAGCTGATCTTTAAAAAGGCAAGAATAAGGCGCTTAAATTTTTTCAGTGCCCTCTCATACTTCAGAGATATGGAATTATTGGCAGAACTAGCCTCAAGAATATCTTTCACGTCGCTCTATATATGGAACAACGTTTCTTTTCTCGCGAGGACTTTCACCGTTGCGTGATCGCCCAATTGTGACTCTGGGCGGATAGCCAAGCCGCTATAGGTAGATCTCCACTGCCCTCAAGACGGCCGAGGTCGCCTGTCCTATGCTGAAGCCCTCTCCAAATTCCCACGTTGCCATTGTCGGGGCCGGCCCGGGCGGTCTGGCGTCTGCCATGCTGCTGGCCCGTGAGGGGATCCCGGTCACCATCTTCGAGCGCGAGCCGGCTGTCGGCGGCCGCACCCGCACGATTCACGCTCCGGGCGGCTACAAGTTCGATATCGGGCCAACCTTCTTTCTGTATCCTCGGATTCTGAAGGACATTTTCGAGGCTTGCGGCGAGCGTCTGGAGGACCATGTCGAGCTCAAGCGCCTCGACCCGCAATACCACCTCGTCTTCGAGGGCGGCGGCGACATCCGCGCGACCTATGATCTTGAACGCTTGGAGCAGGAGATCGCCCGTCTGGCGCCCGCCGATGCGAAAAACGTGCGGCGTTTCCTCAACGACAATCGCGAGAAGCTCGAAGCCTTCCGCCCCGTGTTGGAGCAGGCGTTCTCGAGCCCGGCGGATCTCTTCTCGCCCGCCATGCTGGCGGCGCTGCCGAAGCTCAGGCCGTTTTCAAGCGTCGACAGCGACCTCAAGCGCTATTTCGCCGATCCGCGCGTGCGCCTCGCCTTTTCGTTTCAGACCAAATACCTCGGCATGTCGCCGTTCCAGTGCCCTAGCCTGTTCACGATCCTGTCGTTCCTCGAATACGAGCACGGCGTGTTTCACCCCATGGGCGGTTGCGGCGCGGTGTCGGAAGCCATGGCGAACGTCGCCCGCAAGATGGGCGTCGATATCCGGCTGAACACGCCTGTGGACCGCATTCTCTACGAGAACGGCGAGGCCGTCGGTCTCGAGGCTGGCGGCGAGCGCTTTGCTGCGGGCTCCGTTGTGGTGAACGGCGATTTCGGCCACGCCATGCGCCGTCTCGTGCCGGAAGAAATGCGCCCGCGCTGGAAGAACAAGAAACTCGATCGCGCCAAGATTTCCTGCTCCACCTTCATGCTCTATCTCGGCATCGAAGGTGATCTCGGCGACCTTGCCCATCACACGATCCTGCTGTCGAAGGAATACGAGCGCAACATCCACGAGATCACCAACGGCATTCTCCCCGAGGAGCCGTCGATCTACGTGCATCATGCGGGCGTGACCGACCCGTCCCTGGCCCCGAAAGGGCATGCAAGCCTCTACGTGCTGGTGCCCGTGCCGAACTTGCGCTGCGATGTCGATTGGGAGCGCGAGGCCCCGCGCTATCGCAGGATCGCGTTGGAGCGGCTGAAAGTGCTCGGCCTTAAAGACATCGAAAGCCGCATCCGTTATGAGCGCGTGGTGACGCCGCGCGGATGGGAAGATGATTTTGCGGTCTTTGAGGGCGCCACGTTCAACCTCGCGCACAATCTCACGCAGATGCTCTATTTCCGGCCGCACAACCGCTTCGGCCGCAACGTCTATCTGGTGGGCGGCGGCACGCATCCGGGCAGCGGGCTACCCGTCATCTTCGAGGGCGCGCGCATCACGACGCGCCTGCTGCTCGAAGACCGGGAGCGCCGCAAGGTCGGGAATGACGCACCGGAGCCCGCCGTTGCACCGATGGGCGAAGCCGCTTTGTGAGGGAGCATGCCATGAGCCGGATCGGATTGCTCGCGTTGTTGTTTCTCGTGCCCTCCTCCGCGCCTCAGCCATCCGGCCGTCCGCGCCCTTCGTCGAGGATCCCTCGATGAAGGCTCCACCCTCGATCAAATAGACTCCCATGCTGTGGCGCGCCTATGCCCTTCTGTCCCACGGCGGAGACCGCTTCGGCCTCGGCTCCATCGGCCTTGGCTCCTGGCGCATGCCCGCCATTCCGACAACCTTCCGAAGAAGCAATGATGTCCTGAAGGTGCTCGAGGAGGCCGACACCGCCATCTGGTCGGCGAGCGCCCTGTCGGCTTGCGCCGAGAGCGGCCTGCTCGCGCGACTCGGGTATCCGGCCACGATCGGTGAGTTGGCCTTAGCGCTGTCGCTTCCGCCGGCGCTTGTGCAGAGCCTGCTCGATGCGCTTGCAGCCTTCGGCTTCGTCACATGGAAGGATGGCCGGGTGCAGGCCTCGCCGGCCCTGATGCCGTTCACGTCGTCGGAGGGAATGGAGACCTTCAAGGCTGCCCTCTGCGCGCCGCTGATGCAGAGCGAGGATTTCCGCCACAGGCTGAAGACAGGAACCTTGAACCTCGACGGCTGGTCTCACAAAGATGACGCCATCATCGAGGCGCAGGGCACCCTGACCCGGCATTGGACCACGCGGGCACTGCCGAAACTGAAATTCCTGCCGGGCCTCGTCCCGCAGCTCGAAGCTCCCGGTGCGGCGCTTCTCGACGTGGGCGCTGGCGCGGCAGGCCTCTCCATCGCGCTCTGCCGGCAGTTCCCCCGCTTGCGCGCCGTGGCGCTCGAGCCGGCGCCGCATCCGGCGGAGATCGGCGAGAGGCATGTGCAACAGGCGGGCCTGGCGGATCGCATCGCAATCCGCCGCGAGCGGGTGGAGGACCTGCCGGAAGACAAGGCATTCGACCTCGCCTTCCTGCCCCAGATGTTCCTGCCCGATGCGATCATCGAGGAGGCCGTCCAACGGATTTACCGCGCCTTGAAGCCGGGCGGCTGGCTTCTGGTCGCGGCGCTTTCCCATGATGGTCAGGGCGTGGCTTCCGCAGTCAACCGGCTGAAGAACCTGCTCTGGGGCGGCAACACCCGCGATGTGGCCAGGATCAAGCCGCTTCTGGAATCGGCTGGCTTCGATCCGGTGATCCGGGCGCCGGGGCGGCAGTCCCTGCGCATGATCTGTGCCCGTCGCCCAAACCTGCGTGATCTGCCTTGAACTGGATCATGCCATTCCTAGAACCAACACAACTGGACACAGGCCTCGGAAAGAATAGGCTTGTGCCCTCCGGGAGGACATCGTGAGCGCTCAAGGTACTTCGGTTGCAGTCATCGGCGGAGGCCTGGGCGGCTTGGCGGCCGCCTGCGTTGCGGCCGCCCGCGGCCATAAGGTCACGCTTTACGACAAGAACGCCTGGATCGGCGGCAAGGCGGCGGTGCTGCACGAAGACGGATTCCGGTTCGACATGGGCCCGACGATCCTCACCGTGCCGCGGGTTCTGGAACGCATCTTCGCGGAAGCCGGACGCAACCTCTCCGACTATCTCGACCTCGTGCGGCTCGACCCTCAATGGCGCTGCTTCTTCGACGACGGCACGCAAATCGACCTGCAGGAAAACATCGGCGCCATGGCCGAGGCCATGGACCGCTTCGCGCCCGGCAAGAACACTGGCGAGGGCTATAAGCGCTTTCAGGAGATCTCGGCCCATCTCCACGAGATCTCGAACAAGTTCTTCTTCTGGAAGCCCGTGGAGGATCTGTTCGACACCATCAATATCCGGGCAAACATGAATCCGGGCACGCTGCGGGACGTCTTGTCCCTGCGCATGGGCTCATCGGTCGCCGGCACCATCCGGTCGAAGGTCAAGGACGAGCGCCTGGCGCAGATGCTCGACCACTTCACGCAATATGTCGGCTCGTCACCCTACGGATCGCCCGCAGTGCTCTGCGCTATCGCCCACATGCAGGCGGCGGACGGCGTGTGGTATCCCATGGGCGGCACACGCGCGGTAGCCGAAGCTTTGGCGAAGCTCGCAACGGAACTGGGCGCCACCATCAAGACAGACAGCGACGTGGCCTCCCTCAAGATCGTGAACGGCGCGGTGGAAGGCGTCGTTCTCGCCAATGGCGAGACGGTGGCCTACGACAATGTGATCTCCAACATGGATTCGATCCGCACCTATCGCGAGCTCGTCGGCGGCGAGGTGGGCGAGCATTACGCGCGCAAGGATTTCGAGCCGGCCTGCTCTGGCGTCGTGCTCTATCTCGGCCTCAACAAGCGCTACGACCATGTCCTCCACCACGACTTCGTGTTCTCGCGCGATCCTGAGGAGGAGTTCGACTACATCTATCGCCGAGGTGAGCCGGCACCCGATCCGACCTGCTACCTCGCGGCACCCGCCGCCACGGACCCAAGCGTTGCGCCCGAGGGCGGCGAGGCGCTCTACGTTCTCGTGCACACGCCGTATCTTCGCCCGCACCATGACTGGTCGCAGATGTACCCGGCCTATCGGCAGGTGATCATCGACAAGCTGAAACGCACGGCCGGCATGGCGGATATTGAGGAGCGCATCGTCGTCGAGCGCCACCTCACGCCGCAGGACATCCACGACCGCTACAAGGTGCTCAACGGCGCCATCTATGGGCTCGCCAGCCACGGCAAGTTCATGGGCGCCTTCAAGCCGGGCAACCGCAGCCGCCAAGTGCAGGGCCTCTACCTCGCCGGCGGCGCGGCCCATCCCGGACCGGGCATGCCCATGGTGATGATGTCGGGCTGGATCGCCGCCGACGCTCTGGATGCGGACAGCAAGGCTGCGAATCTACGGAACGTGTCTTGAGGCAGGAAGCGAACACAGCCACCAGAGAACGTTTCCCGCCTCACCGGGCGGGATCGTCTCCCGTGGCACGTCGCTCTCCCCTGATCCATCGATTCATGGTCTCCACGTTCCGGCGTTATTTCACGCGGCACATGAATGCCCTGCGGGTTGCCTCATGGGGCCTGCCGGCCGTTCCGCAGAGCGGCCCGATCATCGTCTATTCCAATCACCCGGCCTGGTGGGATGCGGCCGTCTATATCATTGCCGCCGACCATTTCCTCCCCGCCCATGAAAGTTACGCGCCTATCGATGCTGACATGCTCAAGCAATACGGCGTCTTCGGCCGCATCGGGGCCTTCGGGGTCGATCTCGAGAGCCCTCGCGGCGCGGCGAATTTTCTGCGCACCAGCGCCGAGATCCTGTCATCCCCGAACCGCGCGCTCTGGGTCACCGCGCAAGGCCGCTTCAGTGATGTGCGCGAGCGTCCGCTCGGGCTCAAGCCCGGCGTGGCGCGCCTTCCCGAACTCGCGCCCGACTGCACGGTGATCCCGCTCGCCATCGAATATGGGTTCTGGCTGGAGCGCGGCGCAGAGGGCTTCATCGGATTCGGCAAGCCGATGCTGGGCCGGGATCTTCTGGATCTTGCGCGGCCCGCACGGCTGGAGCGTCTCGAGAGCGAGCTCGCCGCCACCCTCGACCGGCTCAGCGCCGATGTGAAAAGCCGCGACTCGGCGCGCTTCCGCGCCGTGCTCGAAGGCCGCGCGGGCGTCGGCGGCATCTATGACGGATGGCGCCGGACGATCGCGGCCCTGCGGGGCCGCAGCTTCGACCCATCCCATGAGGGCCGCGCCTCATGATCGTCCTTGGTCTCGTCCTTCTGGCTCTTGCAGGGCTTTCCTTCGTTCTCGCTCTCGTGAACCTGGGCATCCTGCGTGCAACGCCGCTCCACACACCGAAAGGCGATGTGCTCGTCTCGATCCTGATTCCCGCACGCAACGAGGCGAAGAACATCGGCCCGGCTCTCGATGCCGCTCTCGCCAGCGTCGGCGTGCCGGTCGAGATCCTGGTGATGGACGACGGCTCCACGGATGCCACGCCGGAGATCGTCAGAGCCTACGCGGCACGCGATGAGCGCGTGCGCCTTCTCACGGCGCCCTCCCTCGAAGAGGGATGGACCGGTAAGGTCCATGCCTGCCATCATCTGTCCGAAGCCGCCAGGGGCACGCATTTCCTGTTCGTGGACGCCGACGTGCGCTTGGGTCCGCATGCGGCTGCCCGTCTGGCAGGCCACGCGCAGGAAACGCATGCCAGCCTGGTGAGCGCCGTGCCGCGCCAGATCACGCGCACGCTCGGCGAGCTGCTGACAGTTCCGACGATCAACCTGCTGCTTCTCGGCTATCTGCCCATGGGCTTCATGCGCCTGTCGCGCGATCCCGGCCTCGGCGCGGCCTGCGGCCAGCTCATGCTCGTCGAGCGAGAGGCCTACCGTGCAATCGGCGGTCATGCGGCCATCCGCACGCGCATCCATGACGGCATTCAGCTGGCGCGGCTCTTCCGCCGCAAGGGCTTCATGACGGATCTCGCGCCGGGCGATCACCTCGCCTCCTGCCGGATGTACACACGCTTCGACGAGGCTTGGAACGGCTTTGCCAAGAATGCCCATGAGGGCATGGCGACGCCGGTTGCCCTGCCGATCTGGACAATACTTCTTCTCGGCGGGCATGTGCTGCCCTTCGCCTTACTGCCGTTCGCCCCGACCTTTCCCATTGTGGCAGCGGCGCTCCTGTCGCTTGCAACCCGCACGCTCGTGACCGTGGCGACACGGGAGAACCCCTGGTCGATCCCCTTGCATCCCTTCACCATGCTGGTCGGGCTCGCGATCCAGTGGAGTGTGCTCCTGCGGATCGGCACCACCCGCCGTGCCGGGTGGAAGGGGCGGCTCTATCCCGTGGGGGTGAAGCCATGAGCCCGGATACCGCGCAGGCCACGAAGCGGCCGCGGGACGAGAATTTTCCGGTGGCCTCGCTCGTGCTCTCCCCTGAGCACCGGGATGCGGTACTCGCCTTCTATGCCTTCGCCCGCATGGCCGACGACATCGCCGATGCGCCCGAACTCAAAGCCGCCGAAAAGCTCAACCGGCTCGACGCGCTCGAGCAGGCGCTTATTGCCGGCGATCCAGCGATCCCTCAAGCCGCGCGCCTGCATGCAGCCGACAGGCAGCACAAGGCCGGGATTGTGCAAGCCCGCGATCTCCTGCGCGCTTTCCGGCAGGACGTGGTGAAGGCCCGCTACAACGAGTGGGCGGAACTGATCGAGTATTGCTGCCTCTCGGCCAATCCGGTCGGCCGTTTTCTCTTAGGCATCTACAAGGAGCGCAGCGCCGCTCAGGCTCCGGCCGACGCACTGTGCACGGCGCTGCAGATCCTCAACCATCTGCAGGATTGCGGCAAGGACCATCGGGATCTCGGCCGTATCTACATTCCCTTACGCTGGATGATGGGAGCAGGCTCCGAGAAGGCCTTCTTCGATCCATCCCAGGCTGCTTTGCGTCGCAGCGTGATCGATTCCATGCTCGACCGGGTCGATGCCCTGATCGATCAGGCACAATCTCTGCCGGAGCATCTGCAGAACAGGCGCCTGCGGGCGCAGAGCATTGCCACGATCGCTCTTGCCCGCTCCTTAAGCGACCGCCTGCGCCGCACCGACCCGGTTCTGGAACGGGTGCAGGTGAGTAAGGCCGATGCCTGTATGGCATTTCTGAGGGGCTTAAGCGGCACGCTTCGCCCGCCTTCGAACAGCGACCATCGCATCACCGCCGCCATGGTGCGGCGCTCCGGCTCGTCCTTCCGGCTCGGCATGCAGAGCCTGCAGAGCGAGCGCCGGCGCGCCATGCATGCGGTCTATGCCTTCTGCCGCGCGGTCGACGATATTGCCGACGGGGCCGCACCGCCGTCCGAGAAGCGTGTTTTCTTAAGCGAATGGCGGCGCGAGATCGACCGGCTGCATCGCGCGCCTGAAACGCCCATCGGGCGGGAGCTCGCCCGCGCCTCGTCTCTCTTCAAGCTGCCGGCAGAGGAGTATCACATGCTCCTCGACGGCATGGATATGGACAGCGCGGAGCGGTTGCGGATCGCGAGCGATTACGAGCTTAGCCTCTACGGTCGCCGCGTGGCGGGTTCGGTCGGAGCCCTGTCGATTCGCATCTTCGGCGCCCCCTCCGCCCATGATTTCGCGCTCAATCTCGGGCGCACCCTGCAGCTCGTGAATATCCTTCGCGATGTGGACGAGGATGCCGCCTGCGAGCGCGTCTATGTTCCGCTCTCGCGACTGGCGCAGCTCGGATTGCAGGATGCGCCGGCCGCGATCCTCGTGGCCGATCCGCGCTTTGCCCGCGTCTGCGAAGGCTTGGCCGAGGAGGCGCATGCAGGCTTTGCGGCGGCGGACGCTGCCCTGATGCGCCTCGACCGCGCGGCGCTCAAACCCGCGATCCTGATGATGGAAAACTACCGCCGCGTGCTTGCCCGATTGCAGGCCCGCGGCTGGGGCACCCGGCAGGGCCGGCTGCGCCTGAGCACCGCCGACCGTCTGCACCTGATCACCCGCGCCATGAGGCCCGCATGACCCCACGGCGCACCCATATCGTCGGAGCGGGCGTTGCGGGCCTGAGCGCGGCTTTGGCCGTGACAGCCGATGGCGGCGAGGCCGTGCTCTACGAGGCGGCGCCTCATCCGGGGGGGCGCTGCCGCACGCTGCACCCGACCGATGGTTTCGATCACGACAATGGCACCCATGTGCTGTTCACCGCCAACGGGCGCGCGCTTGATCTCTTGCGAACGGTCGGTGCGCGCGAGCGCTGGGTTGAGCCCGAGCCCAAGGGCCTTCCGCTCTATGACGGTCGCACCGGCGAGATGCGCCGCGTCGGCCTCTCGCCCTGGTCCTGGCTGCGGCCGTCGCGCCGCCCGCAGGGGCTGACCCTGCCCGATCTCATGCGCATCATGCGTCTGGTTTTCGCCGCGAAGGATTGTCCGGTCGCCGCGATCATCGGCAAGCGGCCGATCATGGACAGCCTGATCGAGCCTCTGACCGTGGCGGTTCTCAACACGCCGCCCGAGCAGGCCTCCGCGCAACGGCTCGCCTGTGCGCTGCGCCAGCTCATCCGCCCCGGCGCCGGTCGTCTCCTGGTGGCGAGGAATGGCTTGAGCCAGGATCTCATCGAGCCCGCCGTCGCGACCCTGCAGGCCAGGGGGGTGCCGGTTCTGACGGGACAGCGTCTGCGCACCCTTCTCACCGTCAACGGGCGCGTCATCGGTCTGGCACTGAGCGACCGCACGGTGATGCTCGGCCCCGACGACCGCATGATCTTGGCGCTCCCCCCTTACGAGGTGGAGCGGCTCTTGCCTGACCTTCCCGTACCGACGCAGTTCGAGCCGATTCTCAACGTGCATTTCCGCATGGAAGGTCTCGAGCATCCGCGCTTCATCGGCTTCACCGGCACGCTCGCCCAATGGGTGCTGATTCGCGGCAACCATGTGAGCGTCACCGTTTCGGCGGCCGACGCGGTGGTCGATCAGAATGCATCCGACGTAGCGGCGCGGATCTGGCGCGAGATCGCGCCTGCTTTGCGCTCCCTCGGCCTCGATGCGGATCCTGACCGGCAGCCTGAAACGCGTGTGGTGAAGGAAAAGCGCGCCACGATCCGTCAGGCCGCCGAGCCCCTGCCGCAGCCGCCCCTGCGGCCGCTCGCGAATCTGGCCCTTGCCGGCGATTGGATCGGCTCGCTTCCCGCCACGATCGAGAGCGCCGTGATGGCAGGTGAGCACGCCGCTTCCATCCTGCACCATGCCCGCGGCACCCGAGCTACTCTGGCCAAAGACCGAGCCTTGAAGACGGAGAACGCGGCATGATTCAGGCCCATCCGCCGCTCACGGTCCTGCTCGCCGCACCGCGCGGCTTCTGCGCTGGGGTCGAGCGTGCGATCCAGGCTGTCGAGGACGCCCTGGAGCGAACAGGAAAGCCCGTCTATGTGCGCCACGAGATCGTGCACAACAACCGCGTGGTGGACGACCTCAAGCGCAAGGGCGCGGTCTTCGTCGACGACATTGCACAGATACCCGATGGGGCTGTCGCGATTTTCAGCGCCCACGGCGTGTCGCGCGCGGTGGAGCGCGAGGCGGCCGGCCGCGGCCTCTCCGTGCTCGATGCCACCTGCCCGCTCGTGCGCCGCGTTCATCTCGAAGGGCAGCGCCATGCAAAAGCAGGGCGCGAGGTCATCGTCATCGGCCATCGCGGCCATGTGGAGATTGAGGGCACGACGGGGCAGATCGACGGGAATGTGCATGTGATCGAGAGCGTCGAGGACGCGCTCACAGTGCCTGTGCTGAACCCGGAGCGCATCGCCTACATCACTCAGACCACTCTGTCCGTGGACGATACGCGCGAGATCATCGCGGCTCTGAAATCGCGCTTTCCGAACATCCTGGGCCCGGACATCAAGACGATCTGCTACGCAACGCAGAACCGGCAGATGGCGGTGCGGGTCATCGCCCGTCGGGCGGAGCGGATCATCGTGTGCGGGGCGCGCAACTCATCGAACACCAACCGGTTGTGCGAGGTCGCCGTGAACGAGGGCCGCCAGGCGCTACTCATGCAAGATCCGAAGGACCTGACGCTTTCCTTCATCGACGGCGCTGCCGTGATCGGTCTTACCGCCGGAGCCTCTGCGCCCGAAGATCTGGTGCAGGAGGCCCTGGCGCGGCTGGCGCAATGGCGGCGACTTACGGTGGAGGAAGTGACCGTGACCCGCGAGGATGCGCAGTTCGCCCCCGTGGATCTGTCACGCCTCGTCAATCAGCTCGCAAACGCCTCCTGAACGTCGGCCGGCATGGCCGTGACCAGCCCGAGCCGGTCGCGGCGCAGCCAGCGCCACAGCATCAGCCCGGCCACCACGGCGAGCCCGCTCGCGAGCCCGATCCAGATGCCGATGCCGCGCAGCGGCGTGTTGAAGGCCAGGACGATGCCGAGCGGCAGGCCGACGCCCCAATAGCCCAAGGCCGCATAGACCATCGGCACCCGCGTGTCCTGGAGGCCGCGCAGCATGCCGGCGCCGACCGCTTGCGCGCCGTCCACCAGCTGGAAGATGGCCGCCACCACCAGGAACGAGCGCGCCAGATCGACCACGAGCGCATTCTTGGGGTCGCTCAGGTCGAGGAAGGCGCCCAGCAGCAGGTGCGGGGCGAACATCATCAGCGAGGCCGTAATGACCATGAAGCCCGTTCCCAGGGCAAACGATGTCCAGCCGGCGCGGGTGACCCCTGGCGCATCCTGCGCACCATAGGCGCGGCCTACGCGCACCGTGACGGCCTGCCCGATGCCGAGCGGGACGGAGAAGCAAAAGGAGGCGATCTGCAGGGCCACCGCATGGGCGGCCAGCTCGCTTGCGCCGAGCCGGCCCATGAGCATGGCGGCCGCGTTGAAGATCGTCACCTCGAACATCAGGGTCAGGCCGATGGGAACGCCGATGCGCCAAAGGGTGCGGTAGCGCGGCCAGTCGGCGCGCCAGAAGCGACCGAAGACGTGATAGCGCCTCAGCTTCGGGTCGAGGACGATCACCAGGGCAAGTCCGAGGAACATGAACGTGCTCGACAGCACCGTGCCGAGACCGACGCCGATCAGCCCGAGGGCCGGCAGGCCGAACGCGCCGACCATCAGGGCATAGGCGGCGCCGAAGTTCACCGGGATGGCGAGCAGACCAATGAACAGCGCCCAGCCCGGGCGCTCAAGCGCCGCCAGGAAGGAGCGCAGCACCAGAAAGAACAGGAACGGCAGCAGGCTCCACTGAAGCGCGCGCATGTACTGGCCGGCATTCTCGGCGAGCCGCGGCTCTTGGCCGATAGCGAGCAGAATCGCCTCCCCGTTCCAGGCCACGATCCAGATCGGGATGGCGACCGTCACGCAAGCCCACAAGCCCTGGCGAACCGTGCGCCGCACCTCGCGCACGGAATGGCGCTTGCGGCCAAGCTCCTCGGCGATGATCGGCGAGGTGGCGTTGACGAGGCCGATGCCGAAGATCAGGAAGGCGAAGTAGAGATTGGTGCCGAGCGCCCCCGCCGCGAGGGATTCCGAGCCCATCCATCCCATGAGAATCACATCGGTGGTCATGAGGGCATTCTGCGCCAGGGTGGCAAGAACGAGCGGCCAGCCGAGAGCCAGGGTGGCGCGAAGCTCCGCCAGCCAGGCGGTGCGTTCGCTCAGTACGGTGCGATGAATCATGGTGCGGGGCTTGTAGCCAACCTGCCGCCGGAAAGCCACCGCAGGAACCCTCAAGCATCGGACCCAAAAGTGGATTCCACTTTTGGGATCCAATTCGATGCATTCTTTTTGAAGAGAGCATCGTTGGGTGCGGAAAACCGGGTCCACTTTTCCGCACGATGCTCTGAAGCCATGAAGGAACCCGACATCAAGCGCGTCCGT
>JAJFBI010000419.1 GCA_020697385.1 Microvirga sp.
CGGTTATCGTGCGCAAGGATACGCCGACGAGCTATCACCTCTCCGTCTTGGTGGACGATGCGCTCCAGGGCGTCACCCATGTGGTCCGCGGCCAGGATCTCGAGGCCGCAACCGATCTCCATGTTGTGCTGCAGGACCTGCTCGGGCTTCCGACGCCCCTTTTCCATCACCATGGGCTGGTGCTTGATCACGAAGGCGACAAGCTGGCGAAGAGCCGTCAGTCGCAAGCCCTGGCGGAGCTGCGGGAAGCAGGCGCCACGCCCCAGGACGTTCGGCAGCGCCTGGGTTTTCAGAACCCTCAGCCGACACCCAGCACGTAAAGCCAGACGAGGGTGCTTCCCAGGGCCAGGAAGGTCGAGAGGGTCACGGCGCTCGAGGCCAGGGCCACCCCCTCTCCGTAGCGCTCGGCAAAGAGGTAGGCATTGATGCCGGAAGGGCAGGAGGCGAAGAGCACCGCCACGCCGGCCCAGACCGGCGGCATCTCGAAGACCTGCGTGGCGAGCAGCAGCACCACGAGCGGATGCACGACGAGCTTCAGGAACGAGATCAGACTCGGCAGCTTCCAGCCCATCTGCAGGCCGTAGCGGCGAAGGGCAATGCCCATGGAGATCAAGGCGCAGGGCACGGCCGCGCTCGCGAGCAGGTCCATGACCTGCCAGGCCGGAGCCGGCACATAGGAGACGATTGGCCGACACGCTGATCCCGCCAGGATGGCGACGACGATCGGGTGGGTCAGGAGGCGGCGCAGGATGACCAGGGGTGATGCCTGCCGTCCTTCGGCCAGGATCGTCGCGAGCGTCATGGTGACGGGAAGATGGACGGCGATCAGAAGGAAGAGCGGCACGGCGCCCTCATCGCCATAGGCTTTGAGGATCATCGGGATGCCGACGAAGACCGTGTTCGCCTGGCCGGCCGAGAATCCGGCCACGACCCCGGAGACGCCTTTGATGCCAAAGAAGTGCCGGCCGATGGTGGTGGCCAGAAGCCAGACCACGGCCACGCCGGCGAAATACGAGATCCAGTAGCCCCAGGGCTGAACCGCTGGGATCTCGGCGCGGACCAGGGTGCGGAAGATCAGGCAGGGGAGGGAGAGGGTGAAGACGAACTCGGACAGCCCTTCGCCAACCCGCTCGGAGACGAAGCCCGTCTGGCGCGCGACATAGCCGATGCCGATCAGACCGAAGACCGGCAGGACGATCGCGAACAGCTCAAGCATCGGGGGTTATCGGATTTCGGCGCGCTGGGAGAGGCTCGCGGAGGCTACGCTGTGGGACATCAGCTCATCCACCTGCTCGCGCTGACGCTTGAACTCCACCAGGCCGCGGCCCTCGAGTTCGCGCCCGCGGGGCAGGCGGATCTTCAGCGGGTCGACGAAGCTGCCGTTGATGATCACCTCATAATGGAGGTGCGGGCCCGTCGAGAGGCCGGAATTGCCCACATAGCCGATGACCTGCCCCTGCTGCACCCGCTTTCCGGGCGCGATGCCCTTGGCGAAGCTCGACATATGCGAGTAGGCGGTCACATAGCCGTTGGTGTGCTGGAGCTCGACCCGGCGGCCATAGCCGGAATCCCATTCGGACTTGATCACGGTGCCGTTGCCGGCCGCGATGATGGGCGTGCCGACCCTGTGGGCCCAGTCGACGCCGGTATGGGGGCGCGAATAGCCCAGGATCGGGTGATAGCGCGAGCCGAACCCTGAGCGCAGGATACCGTCGGCGATGGGCTTGCGGATGAGGAACTTCTTGAGGGAGCGGCCGGCCTCGTCGAAGAAGTCGATGGTGCCGTCGTCGCCCTGGTAGCGGTAGACCCGGCGCTGCTCCCCGCCCACCGTCAGGGAGGCGTAGAGAACCTCCGGCAATCCGTTCTCGTCGTCCGAGCCGAAGAAGACCTCGAAGGAATCGCCCTGTGAGACCCGGCGCTGGAAATCCACGTCGTAGCCGAAGATGCGCACGAGCTCGTCCACCGTCTCCCGGGGCAGCTCGTTCTTGAGCGCCGTCTCGTAGAGGCTCTCGTAAAGGCGCACGCCGCCGCGGGCATCCTCCTCGCCTTCCTCCTCGGACGCATCCGCGATCTGCTGCCTCGCAGGATCCTCGGGAGGCGTGACGGACACGAAGACGCCGCGGTCGTTGGTGGCGGCGATGCCCTCGATGCCGCGCTCGCCGAACGCGATTACGCGCACGATCTGTCGCGGATCCCCCAGGCGGGGACCCGGAGCGATGAGGATCCGCAGGCGCTGGCCCTCGGTCATGCCCTCTACCTTGATCCGGGCCGAGAGGGCAGATGTGATGGCGGCAATCTGCTCCGGAGTTCCCCCGTAGCTGCGCAGGGCCGTCTCGAGGGTCTCTCCCTTGCGAAGAACCACGTCGCGCTCCTCGATGAGAGGCGGCATGGCTTTCTGCTCGATCTTCGCAAGATCGGTTACGTTCTCCGGCACGACCCGAACCTCGATCGTGCTGAAGGGCGCATCAACCACGCGGGCATAGCCGAGAGCATCGCCCAGGGCCTCCGGCGGCCGCAGCGTTCTCGACAGCATCTGCTGGGCGGGGATCGGCACCGAGGTTCGGCGGCCCGCCTCGTTGAAGAGCCTGCGCTCCTCCTCGAGGATGGCGAGCACGTCGTTGTCGGTCAGCGACGGAGCGCTGGCCTCAACGGCGACCAGCGCAAGATCTCGCCTGAGAACCGAAACATCCGCATCGGCGACCTCAGGGGCCGGCTCGACCCGTCCCTCCGTTTCTTCCGCGAACAGACGCAAGGGATTGAAGGGCGGGATGTCGGCAGCGTAGGTGCCGGAGCTGAGCGAAAGATTAGTAGCGACGCGCACGAACTGGCGAACCTTGATGGCCTCGCGCTCGCCGTTGCGGATCGTCATCGGGGCCTTGAAGCTCTGGCGCGCGGAGACCGTGTTCTCGGTCATGTTGAGCCGATCAGCCTTGCGGGCCACGCTCGTCGCCCGTTCCTCATCCTTGGGCGAGGGTGCGCGGCCGCTGAGAGCCGCCCGTTCGGGCGGCAGCGCGGAGATCGATGCGCCTTCGAAGGTAATATAGATGGAAGCGCCGATCAGGGCGGCGCCGGTGACTCCGGTGAGAACGCTGGCGCCGAGCCAGCGCAGGTTGACCTCCCACTTGTCGATGTCGGGGGCGGCATTGCCGCTGCCGTTCAGAGGCGGCTCGTGCCCGAGATCGATGCCGGACGACAGGTGCGGCGCGTTCCTGCGGACGCTTCTGGCATGGCTGTCATCGGGGGGGAGATGGCTCATGATCCCTGTCGAGTGTCGATGAGGGTGGGTTGCTGTCACAGACACCAGAAGGCCATCTAGCACAAGAGACAGCAACCGCACAGGTCAATAGATAAGCTCGCGCAGGCCGCCAACTCTATGAGAAGGTAGGCCCGCCGCGGCTCTGCTTCCTGTCTTTCTGTGTCCTCAGTGAGGCAAGGGATGCGAAAACCTGTGCGGAAGGCCTCACGGATCGGCGGCTTTCCCGGACCGTCAAAAAACTTTCACAAGCCCGTTGACAGGCCGAAAGGGCTCAGCGTATATACCGCCCATCGACGCCGCCGCTGACGCGAACGGCGCCAAGAACTTCCTCAGAGACCGGGCTGTTGGGCCCGACTTCGGTCGGGAACAAGGTCTGTTCTGCGGAAGCTCTATTTTGTCTCTAGCGAGGCATTTTGCTCTTTGACATTGTTGAGAGGGGAAGAGAAGCGTAGGCGGCGGTGTCCTTGCGCCGATCCTTACGGATCGGAAGACGATACCGACCTGATCTATGCTTTGGTGAGTACACCGCTGTGGGGAGACCCACAGATGGAGGTGCTCTGTCAATTAAGAGTGTAGTGACAGTCAGATCAA
>JAJFBI010000021.1 GCA_020697385.1 Microvirga sp.
AGTTCCTGTTCCTTTGGCTCTCTTATATCGGCGCTCTCGCAGCCTTGATGGCTGGCCGGCACTACTCCGTAACGAACCTCGTTGACCTGCTCCCACCGATGGTACGCGCTGTCGCTTCAACAATCAGTGATCTGATTGTTCTCGCCATGCTCCTGGTTCTCGTTTGGTATGGATGGTAGCTCGTGGAGCGTCTGAGTTTCCAAATCTCGCCCGCGCTCGGCATTCCCGTTTATTACGTTTACTTTGCCCTGCCGCTCACCTCCGCTCTCATGGCCCTAGAAGTCGTTCGGCCCCGCGCTTGTCGCTATAATGCGGTTGGCATTTCGCAGCCTCCCAGTGCCAGGGCGGCGTCGATCCAACCACGGTCGATTGTGCCCGCTCGAATTCCGGCCATCTGCTGCTCTTCCACATCGTGCTTGTTCACCGCCGCCGCTAATACGGCAATCACATCATCGTAGGCCACGCAGAGTGTGCCATCATCGTCGCCGATTATTAGATCACCGGGCGAGACGACCATTCCGTCGATCGCGATCGGGTGATTAATTTCGCCTGGCCCGTTTTTGTAAGGACCGCGGTGCGTCACGCCGGCTGCATAGACCGGCAATCCACCGGCGCGAATCGCAGCCGAGTCCCGCACCGCTCCGTCAATCACGAAACCGGCGACGCCCCGCTTCTCAGCATGGGCCAACATGAGCTCGCCGTGAGGTCGCCTCCCGCGTCAACTACGATAACGTCCCCAGGCTCCGCCATGTCGATCGCTTTATGAACGACCAAGTTGTCGCCTGGCCGGGTTCGAACGGTGAGCGCCGGCCCCGCCATGGCACCGCCGCTGTGAAGCGGCCGCAAACGAGCGCCCCCCGCCGATAAACGACCCATCACGTCGCTGACATTTGCCACGGCGATGGTTCGAAATCGCATCACGAGTTCGGCGGGAACAGCGCGGGTACGCAACGCAACACGGAAGCCAATGGTCATGCGGAAGTCCTGTCGAAAGAGGTCAGGTGAGCCCACCCCGGTTCCAATGCCGGCCGACGTCGCCAAACCCGCTACAGCCGTTGGGAGTGACGGCAAGCGTATCTTCAAGCTTGATAAATCCTCGTCGTGGATGCGTGAGGGTCGTCTCGAGAGAGAGCACCATTCCGCTTTCCAGAGGTAGATCGGCATCCGACGCTGGATAGGGGATAGGCCCTCGGTCGGTAAGGCGCGGCGCCTCGTGGCTAACCAATCCCATTCCGTGGGCAACGAAGGTGAGCGATTTGGAAGAGGGGGAACTTGCGACCGCAGCCTCGCCAGCGGCGGCGATGTCGCCTGCGCGCGAGCCCGCGCGAACCACCTGTCTCGCCGTATCCTGGATTTGACGCACCTCGTCGAGAAGATCCTCCAGCTCGCTGTCCGGCTCTCCCAATACGGCCATGCGGCAGAGGTCACCGATGTATCCGTCGAGGTTGCCGCCGGAGTCGATCGACAGGATATCGCCCTCGTTCCAGCGGTCGTCCGAAGGTGCGCGGTTCAGGTCCGTCCCGACGGTCAGAAGGCCGTACTCGAACACGAGGCCGCGTGCCGTTTCCTCGCGACGTAACGTGGCGCCGAGCTCACGCTTCGTTGCGCCAGGCCCGTGCGCGGAAATCGTGGCAAGCATGGCCTCGACTACCAGATCGGAGGCCCGGCTTAGCCGATGAAGCTCCGCGGGGCTCTTGACCGCGCGCAGGCGCTCCAACGCCCGAAGTGCGTCGACGAGAACGGCGTCCGGGAATGCGTCACGCAGGGTGCAGGCCGCATCCCACGGTAGGAATGCCGCCTCGACGCCGATTCGTCTTGGTGATCTTGCGAGCGTCCGGATGTGCCGGACGGCAAGCAACATCGCGTCGATGGTGCCTGACGATGCCGCTTCGACCGAACGCATCCATAGCCCTCGCCCTTCGCGCTGCCTGGTTTCAATCGAATGCTTTTCGTTTCGATTGGCGATGTACGCGGCATCAGCCGGCCGGCCACGAGCATAGACGAGGATCGGCAGATACCGGCTCACTCCGATCGCGTCGGTGTAGTCGAAAAAGTGGTGGTGATGTCCGCCAAGCAGGTAACGCACGTTGTGATGTGGCGAGCAGGAGATCGATCCCCGCGTCGTCCAGATGTTGGTCGAGCTTCTCACCCGAGAAGGGCAGCTCGCTCTGGCTGATGGAGCGGGACATGCCTGCACCGGGAGCATCCCATACCGTTGCCTCAGTCATCCCGAACCGCCGTGATCTCCGCCCGACGGAGCGCGAAGACCTGATCATAGAGCGCAGGCGCTTCGGCTGTTCGCACGGTTTTCCGCAGCTCGTCGAACGCGTCCTGGAGAGCCACGTCGTCCAGGGCTTCGATGAACAAGAGGGCCGGAAAGGACTGGTCGTTCGCGCGCAGCGATTTCTCGTTGGTCGCAACCCCGCTCCGGCTTTGGTCAACCTCGCACAGGCGGGCTGCCACGACTCTGTCCAAAGTCGCCAAGACGCGGAGCGCGGTGTGCGCTGGCTCCACCTCCGACGAATGACAAATGACCGGAATGACGGTCGCCCCCTCACCCTGGCCGCTTTCGGCCAGAACACGTCCCCCGCCGCGAACGAAGTTTCCAAGGATTGGCATAATGCGGCGCGACCATTCGGTTGGCGAGTTAAGCCGCGCCAGATAGCCCTCGCTCGCGACGACATCAGGGCGTTCCAGCCGATACAGAATGAAGTAGCGGCAGGGTTCGCGGACGCGGGCGCGGAAGACGCGCACATCGACAAAGCCCGGAACGGTCACGCGCTCCGCCGTGTGCTCCCGGGTGAGCCAATGGAGATAGTTCGTCTCCTCCCGGCTTGGCACATCGCTCCAGATCGCTAGGAAGCCGTTTCTCGTGGTCATGTCGAAACTCCTGGTGGACTAGAGCTCTGCTCGCTCGAGGTCATAAGTTCACGTGCGGCTGCGTTCGCGGCCGCGTACGCAAAAGCCAACGCAGGTCCGAGAGTGATCCCGGGGCCAGGATAGGCCCCGCGCATCACCGAATGCATGTCGTTGCCCACGGCGAAGAGTCCATCGATTGCGCGCTCCTCCGCCATCACCCGGCCATCGAGGTCCGTGACCAGGCCGGTGCTGGCTGCGATGTCGCCGGGGTAGAGGCGGATCGCGTAATACGGGGCCGTCTCGACGGGCCCAAGCGTCGCGTTCGGCCGAACAGCGGGGTCGCCGAGATTTCGCTCGTAAACGGTGGTGCCGCGCCCAAAGTCCTCATCGAGGCCGGTGCGCGCGAACGCATTCATGCGTGCGAGAGATTCGGAAAGGGCATCGCGGTCCAGCCCTAACGCGTCCGCTAGGCCGGCCAGCGTCGGGGCGCTGATCAGATAGCCGTCTCGGAGGAAGTGCTTCAGCCCCCATCCCCCGGGCCTGACCATACCGAGGCCATAGGCCACCAGTGCGCGTCGGTCCCCAATGAGGTAGGCAGGGATTGACGGCCGGACCGCATGAGCCTCGATCATGCGTTTGGCGAAGAGATTGTAGGAGGTGCTCTCGTTTAGGAAGCGTCGGCCTGTCTGGTCAACGACCAGCGTGCCCGGCTTTGCCCTGTCGAGCACGAAATGCGGATACACCGCTTGAGATCCGTCCTTGCGCGTGCGTACTGAAACCGGCGCCCAGAACGCATGGCCATGGCCTTCGCCGCTGAGCCGCGCACCAATTCCTAATGCGAGTTCGATCGACTGGCCGGTGTTGCCCGGAGCACTCGCCGTGTACGATGGGACGTCGGGGAGCAAAGCTCTACGCAGATCGGGATGGCGGTTGAAGCCTCCGCCGGCGAGCACGACTCCTCCGCGCACCATCACCTCCACCTGGATTCCGGCGCGCCTGACAGTCACCCCCTTCACCCGTGGCTTATCGAAGACGAGACTCAACACTTCCGCCATTCGCCAGATCGGTACCTGCCGATCGTTCAAGGAAGCGAGCAGGCGCCCGATCAGCGCATTGCCCATTACGAGCCGGCGGCTTCGGCCCCGGCGGACCCGATCGACGGCGTAGCGGACGAGCAGCCCGGCGGCATGAAGCAGCGAAGCAGCTGAGCGCGTTGATCGGACGAGGTGATGAATGTCGGTCCGGTCGACCATCATGCCGCCGAACAGCGTGAATTCGGGAATAGGCGGACGGATGAGGTCGAGGTCCGGGCCGAGCCGGCGGCCATTGAACGGCTCCGGCTCGAGCACGCGCCCGCAGGTCGTCGCTCCCTCTTGTTCCGACATGTAATCCGGATGATGGGCGAAGGCCCGCATGTGCACTTCTGAGTGCCCCTCAAGCGTCGAAAGAGCCTTGGGGCCGAGTTCCAAGAAGCGGTGCAGCATCGCCTCGTCCGCGTGTTCCGCCAGCGTTGCGCGCAGGTAAGAGGCCGCCAACTCGGGCGTATCGGTCGGGTTTATCGCTCGACCAACCTCGGTGTTGGGGATCCAGACCGAGCCCGCGGACAGTGCACTCGTGCCGCCGACAAACTCCGTGTGCTCCAGCACCAGGGGCCGCAGCCCGGCAATGGCGGCGAAAAGAGCTGTGGCGAGCCCGGCTGCGCCCGCTCCAATCACGGCCAGATCGAAGCTCTGCGTTCCGCTGTCATGGTTTGCCGGCGCCATCTCCACAGGCTTCCGGTCTCCATCTCTGCCGTTGTCACGCCGGACAAACCCCGACATTCTCATAACACGCCAAGCTAAACAACCGACAGACAGCAGGATTTCCGATATCTCCGATTAGGCCCGGCAGTGCGGCCCCGTTCCCATTACGGTTCGTATGTGCGATCCTGCAGTAAAGTGTATCGGGGGATCCGACAGGTGCGAGACGGCGGTGTGCCAAGCGACACGATCGGCGAAGAAGTCTATCAGCGCGTAAGGAAAGACATCATCTTCGGGCGGCTCACGCCGGGGCAAAAGCTCAAGCTTGATGTGATGCGCGTCCGTTACGGTGCGAGCGTGAGCACCCTGCGGGAGATCCTCAACCGGCTCTGCTCCGAGGGCTTCGTCGTGGCAGAGGGGCAGCGCGGGTTCGAGGTCGAGCCACTGTCGGCTGAAGGCTTCCGTGAGGTCGCAGCGATGCGCCTTCTCCTCGAGTGCCATGCTCTGGAAACGTCGTTGTCGGCAGGCGACCTCGAATGGCAGGGCAGCGTCGTCGCTGCGCACCATAAACTTGCCGCACTCGAGAGTCGGATGGCGGCCGGGGATCGCTCTGCGGCCGAGTTGTGGAAGCGCTACGACCGCGAATTCCACCATGCGCTGGTGTCTGCGTGCGCCTCGGACGTACTGCTAGAAACGCATGCCTCTATCTACGACAAGTATCTCCGCTACCAGATGGTCGGCGACATCTATCGCGGGGAGGTAGCGGCGCGCGAGCACCGCGACCTCCTGACCTGCGCCCTTAACCGGGACCTCACGGGTGCCCGGGAAATCCTGACCCGCCACGTGGAGGACTGCGTCGAAACGGCCCTGACCAGAAGCGACACGGGGTGGCTCCAGTCGCACCCTTCCACAGGCAACAGGCCGAGAGCGCAGGCTGCGACGCCTCAGCGGGGCTCCCAGCGAAATCAACGGTTATCGGCTCGGGTGCGGCCGAAAGCACCTGCGGCTCACGTCGAACCACGGTTGTCCCGGAACCCCAGACGGAAAACCAAGAAAGCCGAGTAATGCGTGCTACGGGTCAGATCGAGACGCCGGGAGAATCCGTCTACCAACAAATCCGAGGGGACATCCTCTTTGGTCGGCTATCACCCGGTCGGAAGCTGAAGCTCGACCAGTTGCGAACGGAGTACGGCGCCAGCGTCAGCACGCTACGTGAGATCCTCAGCCGTCTGTCGTCGGAATCCCTCGTCGTTGCCGAAGGCCAGCGCGGGTTCCAGGTAATGCCGATCTCGGCCAAGAACCTCAAGGAGGTTGCGGCCCTCCGGCAGTTGCTTGAGGGCAACGCGCTCGAGCAGTCCTTCCGGCGGGGCGACATCGAGTGGGAGGGCCGCGTCGTCGCCGCCCACCATAAACTTGCCCTCATGGAAGACCGCATGGAGGCGGGTGATATTGAGGTCACGGAGCTCTGGAAGAAGTACGACTGGCAATTTCACCAAGCCCTGATCTCGGCGTGCGGCTCGCGGCTTCTCATCGAAACCCACGCGGCCGTTTTCGACAAATACCTTCGCTACCTGATGATCGCTCTTGGATTCCGGGGAAAAATCGCAGCGGAAGAACACAAGCGGCTGCTGGACTGCGCTCTCCGCCGCGACGCTTCGAATGCACGCGATGTGCTATTCGCCCACGTTTCCGGCGGCGTCGAGCATGCGCTCGCGAGCGGCTCAATCAGCTAAGGGCCCGCTTGGCGGCGGCTGCACCCGCCGCCATTCGGAAACATAAGAGAAAAATGAAAACGCCAAACATTACAACGTCAACCATTTGCATCGCCACTTCGATTTGGGCATTATGCGCTGACGTCGCACACCTTCGGGAGGAGAGAACATGATCCAGGTGAACCGCCGCGCCGCCCTGGCAATGGGGGCATCCGCCCTCGCGTTGGCTGGCACGAATGCCGTCGCACAGACCAAGCGGAAGCTCCGGTTCAGCTCTGCCTTTACGGAGCAGGACTTGCGAGCGGAGGCGTACAAGAACCTGGCGGCAGCTCTCAAGGACGACATCGATTTCGAGCCGTTCTGGGGCAACACCCTGTTCAAGCAGGGCACCGAGCTGGTCGCGCTTCAGCGCGGCAACCTTGAAATGTGCAATTTGGCCCCGGCGGACATTTCGAAGCAGATCCCGGCGTGGTCGCTCATGACCTCGGCGTACCTGTTCCGGGATTCGGACCATCTGAAGAAAACGTTCAAGAGCGATGTCGGCCAGGAATTCGCGAAGATGGCCAGGGATCAGCTCGGCATCCAGATCATCACGCCTGTGTATTTCGGCTCGCGGCACGTGAACCTGAAGCCGGACAAGCAGATCAGAACCCCCGCCGACCTTGCGGGCGTCAAGTTGCGCATGCCTCCCGGCGAGTTCTGGCAGTTCCTCGGCGAGTCGATCGGGGCGAACCCGACACCCGTCGCCTATGCGGAGGTGTACACCGCGCTGCAGTCGGGCGCGATCGACGGCCAGGACAATCCGCTTGTGGCAAGCAGGCTGATGAAGTTCTACGAGGTTACCTCACAGTTCGTCCTCACCGGTCATGTGGTTGGTTATGACGTCATGGTGGTGACGACGAAAGTTTGGGATGCCATGACGGCCGACCAACGGTCCAAGTTCCAAGTCGCCGCTGAGAAGGCCATCGACGACTACACCGCCAAGTTTAACGCGCAGGAGAAGGAAGCGCTCGAGCTCTTCAAGTCCGAGGGAAAGAAAGTCTACGCGCCGGATCTCAACGCCTTCCGCAGCCACGCGCAGAAGAAGTATCTCGAGAAGTACGGCAACGACTGGCCGAAGGGTGCTCTCGAGCGCATCAACGCGATATCCTGATCGACACGCAGCGGATCCAGCCACTCGGCTGGTTCGCGACCGCTTTTCGCATCTCAGCTCTTCGGCTCGGCAGGGCGAAGCATGAACTCGGAAAGGCTCGTCGCGATTGGACGGTGGCTTCGCCGACGCGCCGAGAACATCGTGGCGCTTATGCTCGTCACGATGTTCATCTGCTTCATCCTGCAGATCCTGTTCCGCTACGTTCTGAATTACCCCGTGGGCTGGACCGAAGAGGTCAGCACGCTCATGTGGATCTGGGGCGTCCTCTGGGGCGCCGTCTTCGTCCTCGACGAGAAGGACGAGGTCCGGTTCGACATCATCTACAGTGCCGTCAAGGAACGAACCCGGCGCGTGTTCACCGTCATCACCGGTCTGGCTCTCGTCATCTTCTACTCGGTGTCTCTGCCGGCGGCGACGAGCTACGTGACGTTCATGAAGGTCGAGCGGTCGGCCTATCTCGGAATTCGGCAGGACTATCTCTACTCGATCTTCATACTGTTCGCGGTCGGCGCGATCGTCCGGTACGCGTGGCTGACTTGGCGCGCGATTCGCGGGCATGCGCCCGAAGTCGACATCGCGAGCGGCTCGGCGCTATGAACCTGTTGAGCCCCTTCGCCGTCACGCTCTGGACCATCCTGGCGCTCGGCCTGTTCGGCTTGCCGATCGGGCATGCCATGATCGTTGGGTCCATCCTGTACCTCCTGATGGCCGGCCTCGACCTTGGAACAGCCGCCGAGCAGCTGCTCAACGGCATGTTCAACAGCTACGTTCTCCTCGCGGTGCCGCTGTTCCTGTTCGCGGCCGAGCTGATGAACATCAGCAACATGACCGACAGGCTGCTGCGCTTCTGCGACATGCTCGTCGGACGCTTCCGCGGCGGGCTCGGGCACATCAACATCGTGCAAAGCATCATCTTTGCCGGGATGTCGGGGTCGGCAATCGCAGATGTCGCGGGAACCGGGCGCATCAGCATCGACATGATGACCCGGAATCAAAGATATACCGTGAGTTATGCGGCCGCGATCACCGCCGCTTCCGCCGTCATCGGGCCAATCATCCCACCATCGATTCCGATGGTTCTGTATGCCCTCGTCTCCGACGCATCGATTGGATATCTCTTCCTCGGCGGCGTGATCCCGGGCCTGCTCATGGCCGTGGCGCAGATGGTGATCAATACCGTCATGGCGCACAGGCGCAATTTTCCCGTCGAGAAGCCGATCCCTTTGCGCGAGTGGCCGGGGATCACCTTCGCGGCCCTGCCTGCCTTGCTGATGCCGGTGATCCTGCTCGGCGGCATCTATGGCGGGGTGATGACCCCGACCGAGGCCGCGGCCGTCGCGGCCGCCTACGCTTTCCTGGTCGCGGTGATTCTCTATCGGAACGTCACGGCGGCCGCCACCTACGGCGCAGTCCTGGCCAGCGCACGCTCGACGGCCTCGATTGGTATGCTGATCGCCGGTGCGCTTGTGTTCAATTACGTGGTCACAATCGAGAACATTCCGGAGGTCGTGCGCAACATCCTGAGCGGATACAATCTTTCCCCGACCGCGTTCCTGTTCTGGGTTAACATCATCCTGCTCGTTCTTGGATGCCTCCTCGAAGGCAGCACCATTATCCTGGTGATACTCCCGATCTTCATCCCGACGGCGAAGGCGCTGGGCATCGACCTCGTTCATTTCGGCGTCGTGACGGTGTTCAACATCATGATAGGTCTCATCACGCCCCCTTACGGCTTGCTGCTCTTCATCGTGTCCGCGATCTCTGGCGCCCCGTTGCGCAACGTGATCCGGGACACGATACCGTTCGTCCTGGCCCTGATTGTCGCGCTCGCGATCATCACCTTCATTCCCGAAACGGTTCTCTGGCTGCCCCGGCTGCTGGGCTACAAAGGCTAGTTGCTGGCTGTCCGGCGGTCCAACCAGGAGCGGGCTCATGACCAAGCCGATCTACGTCCTGAATGGACCCAATCTCAACCGCCTCGGGACGCGCGAACCAGAGATCTACGGGCGTACGACGCTCGCGGAGGTCGAGGCTATGTGCCGCGAGGCCGTACCCGGGCAGCCGCTCGAGTTCCGCCAATCCAACCGGGAATACGAACTAATTGAGTGGGTCCACGAGGCGATCGATAAGGGGGCGGGAATCATCATCAATCCTGCGGCATTTACCTTCACGTCGATAGCGATCCTGGACAGCCTGAAGATGTTTCCCGGGCCGATCATCGAACTCCACATCTCAAATATCCACCGCCGGGAGCCGATCTACCATCGCTCGTACGTTTCCCCCGTCGCGACGGCGGTCATCGCCGGCCTAGGCACGAACGGCTATGCGGTTGCCGTCCGTGCGATGCGCGATCTGATTTCGTGACAATGGCCAAGTCGGACGTCTCCCCCCCGCAGCCTCGGGACGATGAGCCGGCCGGCGCCCAGACTCCCGCCGGAGCCGGCGTGGGCGTGAACGACGGCGGCGCTTCCTCGGTTCTCGTCGGGCTCGTCGGGGCGGGGATCCAGGCCTCCCGCACGCCCCGGCTTCACGAGCGGGAGGGCGACGCGCAGGGCATCCGCTACATGTACAAGCTGATCGATCTCGAGGTGCTCGGCCTTTCGATCGATGCCCTGCCCGAGGTCCTGACCGCCGCGGAACGCCTCGGTTTCACAGGGCTCAACATCACATACCCCTGCAAGCAGGCGGTCATCGGGCTTCTCGACGAACTCAGCGCGGATGCCCGTGCGCTCCGAGCGGTCAACACGGTCGTTCTGAAGAACGGCCGGCGCTTCGGGCACAATACCGACTGGTCGGGGTTCGCCGAGAGCTTCCGCCGCGAACTGCTGGACGTTCGGCGAAACGTCGTCGTCCAGTTCGGTGCCGGGGGGGCCGGTGCCGCGGTCGCTCACGCGCTGCTGAGGCTCGGCAGCGGCCACGTCGCCATCGTGGACACCGACAGGAAGCGCGCCGAAGATCTCGCGAACGATTTGTGTGGACGTTTCGGACCGGGCAGGGCTTTTGCGGAAGCGGATGTGGCCCAAGCTGTCTCGACCGCGGACGGGATCGTCAACACGACGCCGCTAGGTATGGTGAAGTACCCCGGCATGGCTGTGTCCGCAGATCTTCTTCGTCCTGAGATGTGGGTCGCCGACGTCGTCTACTTTCCCTTGGAGACCGAGCTCTTGCGCGAGGCGAGAGCTCGGAGGTGCCGCACGATGTCCGGCGGCGGGATGGCGGTGTTTCAGGCGGTAGGGGCGTTTCGTCTGTTCACCGGCCGGGAGCCGAACGGTGATCGGATGCTGCGGCAATTCGATGCGATGTGAGGTCGCGAATCGGCGGGCACCCACACCGCTGTGTGTGTTGCTCGGCGCGAGAAGCTCAACATGCCGGAGATCGCATGCGCGCGGTCGCTCGCACTAGGAGTCCGCCGCATGCAAACCGCCATAGCTACCGTTTGTCTCAGCGGCACGTTGCCCGAGAAGCTCGAGGCCATTGCGGCCGCGCAGTTCAAGGGCGTGGAGATCTTCGAGAACGATCTTCTGTCCTTCAACGGCACTCCAACCGACGTGCGCCGGATGGCCGCCGGCCTCGGCCTCGACATCGTCGCCTTCCAGCCCTTCCGCGACTTCGAGGGCATGCCCGAGCCGCAGCGGTCGAAGGCGTTCTCCCGCGCCGAGCGCAAGTTCGACGTCATGGAGGAGCTCGGCTGCGGCCTCCTCCTCGTGTGCAGCAACGTCTCGCACGATTCGCTTGGCGGCATCGACCGCGCCGCGGCCGACTTCCGCGAGCTCGGCGAGCGCGCAGGAAAGCGCGGGCTGCGGGTTGGCTACGAGGCCCTCGCCTGGGGCCGCCACGTCAACGACTACCGCGACGCCTGGGAGGTGGTCCGCCGCGCCGACCACCCCTCGGTCGGGCTCATCCTCGATTCCTTCCACGTGCTCGTGCGCAGGACCGACCTTTCCCCGATGCGGGCGATCCCGAAGGAGCGCATCGTCCTCGTCCAGGTCGCCGACGCGCCGCTCCTCGAGATGGACTATCTTTCCTGGAGCCGCCACTACCGTTCCTTCCCCGGCCAGGGCGAATTACCGGTCGACGCCTTCATGACGGCGCTGCAGGCGACCGGCTACGACGGGCTCCTCTCGCACGAGATCTTCAGCGACCGTTTCCGGGCCGGATCCGCCCGCAGCGTCGCGATCGACGGCCAGCGCTCCCTCGTCTTCATGCTCGACGAGCTGCGGCGCCGGACCGGCGTCCCGGTGCCCGGCCTTCCGGCCCTGCCGCCGCGTGCGACGTGCACAGGCGTCGAGTTCGTCGAGTTCGCCATGGACGACGCAGCCGCGGCGGATCTCGAGAAACTGCTTGCCGGCCTCGGATTCACGAAGGCCGGGCGGCACAAGTCGAAGGATGTCGACCGCTTGCGGCAGGGCGACGTCAACATCGTCGTGAATCGGGAGAAAGAAGGCTTCGCCCACTCCTTCAACGTCACGCACGGCTCTTCCGTCTGCGCGATCGCCTTGAGGGTTGACGATGCCTCCGCCGCGGTCGAGCGCGCGGTGCATCTCCTCCACCAGCCGTTCCGGCAGGGTGTTGGGCCTGGCGAGCTCGAGATCCCGGCGGTGCGCGGCCTCGGCGGTAGCCTGGTCTACTTCGTCGATCGGAAAAGGGCCCCGTCCGGCATCTGGGACGTTGACTTCGATCCTCTCCCTCCGGAGCCCGGCGCCCCGGAGGCGGGCATTGTGCGCTTCGACCACATCTCCCAGTCGATGCACGACCAGGAGATGCTGACCTGGCTCCTGTTCTACACCTCCCTCCTGGATGTCCGGAAGACGCGCGTTCAGGACGTGCTCGACCCCGGCGGCATCGTGCAAAGCCAGGTTGTCGCGACCGAAGACGGGGCGCTGCGCCTCGTTCTCAATGCCTCGCAGAGCGAGCGCACGCTCGCATCGCGCTTCCTCAACGCGCTGTTTGGCTCTGGCGTCCAACACATCGCACTGGCGACCGACGACATCTTCGGCACCGTCGAACGGCTACGGGCGAACGGCGTCGACCTTCTGCCGATCCCGCTGAACTATTATGACGACCTCGAGGCCCGCACCGATCTTTCGCCCGAGGACATCGAGCGACTACGCGATGGCCGGATCCTGTACGACCGTGACGGATCGGCCGAGTACTTCCAGGTCTACACGCGGACCCTCGAAAATGGGTTCTTCTTCGAGGTCGTCGAGCGGCGGAATTATTCCGGCTTCGGCGCCGTCAACGCGCCGATCCGCCTGGCCGCCCAGACGATGCTGGCGCCGCATCCGGCGATGCCGCGGGTCTGACCAGGAACATAATGGAGGCTTCCTTGACTGAGCCCAGTGAGTTCATCCAGCGCGACCGCAGCATCCATCCCGCGGCGTTCACCCCAGAATACAAATCCTCGGTGCTGCGCTCACCCCGTCTACCGCTGCTGTCGGTCCAGAACTCGTTGTCGGAGGTTACTGGCCCGGTATTCGGGCACGGTGACCTTAACCCGATCGATAACGACCTCATCCTCAACTACGCCAAGACCGGTGAGCCGATCGGCGAGCGCATCCTGGTGCACGGCCATGTGCGCGACGAGAGCCGCCGCTCCGTGCCGGACACTCTGGTCGAGTTCTGGCAGGCCAACGCCGGCGGGCGCTACCGCCACCGCAACGACCGCTATCTCGCGCCGATCGATCCGAACTTCGGCGGCTGCGGGCGCACTATCACCGACGCGAACGGCTACTACTTTTTCCGCACCATCAAGCCCGGACCATATCCGTGGCGCAACCACGTCAACAGCTGGCGGCCGGCCCATATCCACTTTTCGGTCTTCGGCTCGGGCTTCGCGCAGCGCCTCATCACGCAAATGTATTTCGAAGGTGATCCACTGATCTGGAAGGACGCCATGATCAAGATCATACCGGACGAGGATGCGGTGCGGCGCCTTATCGCGCCGCTCGACCTCAATGCCGCGAAGCCGCTCGACATGCTCGCCTAGCGCTTCGACATCGTACTGCGCGGGCGCGCCAGTCAACGCTGTTCGAGAACAAACTCCAAGGCAACTGAGGCGATGACCACAACCAGCCTCGACTATCTTAAGGAGACGCCGTCTCAAACGGCTGGCCCCTATGTCCACATCGGCCTCATCCCCCGGCAGGCAGGCTTCGAAATTTTCGAGAAGGACTTCGGCAACGTGCTCGCCGCGCCCGGCGCCGCGGGCGAGCGCATCCGCATCGAGGGCCGCGTTCTCGACGGGACCGGCGAGCCCCTACGCGACGTGCTGATCGAGATCTGGCAGGCGAACGCCGCCGGCAAATACGATCACCCGGCCGACCGGCAGGACAAGCCCCTGGATCCGCACTTCCGCGGCTGGGGCCGAGCCGGCTCAGATTTCGAGACCGGGATCTGGAGCTTCGAGACGGTCAAGCCGGGCTCCGCGGTGGGGCGGAAGGGCCATCGGCCCATGGCGCCGCACGTGAACTTCTGGATCGTTGCGCGCGGCATCAACATCGGTCTCAACACCCGCATGTACT
>JAJFBI010000420.1 GCA_020697385.1 Microvirga sp.
GCATGAACCTCCGCCACATCGGCCGCGGTTGGGGTCAGGCCCGTGCCGATGGCCCAAACCGGCTCATAGGCGACAACGAGGTTCTGGCTGTTCGAATCGACCGGGATCGAACCGCGCAGCTGTTTCTTGACCACTGCAAGAGCCTTGCCGGCCTCGCGCTCCTCCCGGGTTTCGCCGACGCACACGATGGCCGTCAGCCCTGCCCGATGGGCCGCCACCGCCTTGGCGCAGACATCCTGGTCCTTTTCCTTGTGATATTGGCGGCGCTCGGAGTGGCCGACGATCACATAGGTGGCGCCGGCATCCGCCAGCATCTCGGCCGACAGGTCGCCCGTGAAGGCACCCGATTCCTTGGCGTGGCAATCCTGCCCGCCAATAGCCACGCGGGAGCCGACCGAAGCTTGCGCGCAATGACCGATCAGGGTTGCGGGCGGGCAAACAGCCAGCTCGACCTTAGCCTTTAGGCCTGGGGTATAACCGGCGTGGATCTCCTCCAGCACCCTGGCCGACGTCCTCAATCCGTTCATCTTCCAGTTGCCCGCAACCAGCGGGCGCGGCCTATCGACGCTCATGTAAGGCACTCCTGTCACGCTTGATAACCTGGCACTAGCAGAGGCTTGAGCCCTCTTTCAACCAGACTTGCCCTTTTCGTGGAGGCGCTGATCGTTTATCGGCAGGTTTAACGAGTTTTTGGGAAACGGGTTCACGATGCTTCGGAACATGCGCAAGGCTGGGCAGACAATCGTCGGCAAAGCCATCGCCACCATCTTTTTCGGCGCCCTCATCGTCAGCTTCGCCATCTGGGGCATCGGCGACATCTTCCGTGCAACGCCCGCCTCCACTGTGGCCGAGGTCGGCGACACGACGATCACGGTCGACCAGACCCGCAATGCCTACACCAACGAATTGCAGCGGCTCGGGCGCCAGTTCCGCACGGTCATCAGCCCCGAGCAGGCGCGTGCCTTCGGCCTCGACCAGCAGGTGGTCAACAATCTCGTGACCGACGCCGTCCTGGCCGAGAAGGCCCGGGAGATGGGCCTCTCCGTCTCGGACCAACTCGTCGCCGCATCCATCATGAACAACCCGGCCTTCAAGGGTGCCGACGGCCAATTCAACCGCGCCCTCTTCGATCAGGCCCTGCGCAACATCAATCTTTCCGAAGGCGGATTCGTGCAGGAGCAGCGCTCCGCCATGGCGCGGCTGCACCTCGCCGAGGCCATCGCCGGGGACATCAACGTGCCCCTGGCCGCCAAGGAAGCCCTGAACCGCTATGCCACTGAGCGCAGGGCCGCCTCTTATCTTCTCCTAACGGCAGCGATGGCGGGCGACGTGCCCGCCCCCACGGAGGAACAGCTTCAGACGTTCTTCAACGAACGCAAGAGCGCGTTCCGCGCCCCTGAGTACCGGGCTGTGTCCGTCATGGCTCTCGACGCAGCCTCGCTCGCCAAGCCCGACACCGTCTCGGAGGCCGATGCCCGCCAGCGCTACGAGCAGCAGAAGGCGCGATACGGAACCCCTGAGCGCCGGACGATCCAGCAGATCACCTTCCCGTCCCCGAGTGAGGCCGAGGCCGCCGCCACCAAGATCAAGGACGGCGCGACCTTCGAATCGGTCGCCGCGGAACGCAATGTGTCGCCGCAGGATCTCGAACTCGGCACCTTCGCCAAGGCCGAGATGCTTGATCAGGCCGTAGCCGATGCAGCCTTCGGTCTCCAGCAGGGCGCGGTCAGCGCTCCGATCACCGGTCGTTTCGGGCCGGTGCTCCTGCGGGTGATGCAGATCCAGCCGGAAGCCGTACGGCCGTTCGAGGAAGTCGCTGCAGAACTCCGGCAGGAGGTCGCAAGGGAGCGGGCCCAGGGGCAGATCGAGCGAATCCATGACGAGATCGAGGATCTGCGCGCCGGCGCCAAGCCCCTCGCTGACATCGCCAGGGAGAAGGGCCTGACCCTGGTCCAGGTCCCGGCTGTCGATACCAACGGCCTCGACAAGGCGGGCAACCCGGTCAACCTCCCCGAAAAAGATGCCGCGGTGAAGGCAGCCTTCGCGTCCGACATCGGTGTCGACAACGAGGCGCTGCGCACCGGCACCGGCTATGTCTGGTACGATGTGACCGGCATCGAGGCCTCCCGCGAGAAGAACCTTGACGAAGTCCGAGATCAGGTCGCCGCCCAGTGGCGCGAGGATCAGGTTGCTCAGCGTCTCTCGGAGAAAGCCCGTGGACTGACGGAGCGCCTGGAAAAGGGCGAGACCATCGAAGCCGTGGCCCAGGATGCTGGCGCATCGGTGCAAACCGCCACCGACCTTGCCCGAAACGCCGCCAAGGACGATCTGACCGCCGAAGCCGTGAACCGCATCTTCGCCGTTCCCGTCGGCAAGGCTGGAAATGTGGCTAACGGCCCGGATGCACGCGCCGTGTTCAAGGTCACGTCCGCTATGGTCCCGCCCCTGGTCACTTCCACCCAGCAGGCACAGAATACCGAGAACCAGCTCCGCACCGGTCTCGGTGACGACCTGATCGGCCAGTACATCGCCCAGGTCCGCCAGGAGCTCGGCGTCACCATCAACCAGCAGGCGTTGCGTCAGGCCAACGGCGGCGAACTCTAAGCCATGACGCTCGCGCCCGATTTCGACACGTTCGCCACGGCCTATGAGGCTGGCGAGGCTGGCGTCCTGCGCGCCACCCTGGTGGGCGATCTGCTCACCCCTGTCGCGGCTTTCCTGAAGCTGCGGAATGGGCGGAAGGGCTCGGCCTTCCTGCTGGAATCGGTCGAAGGCGGCGCAACCCGCGGCCGCTTTTCCATGATCGGGCTCGATCCGGACCTCGTCTGGCGCTGCCAGGACGGCGTTGCCTCCATCGACCGTCAGGCCCTGAACCGGATGCAGGAATTCCGGGTGGAGGAGCAGCCTCCCTTGGACAGCCTGCGCGCCTTGATCAAGGAAAGCGCCCTGCCCCTCTCCGACGACCTGCCGCCCATGGCGGCGGGGCTCTTCGGGTATCTGGGCTATGACATGGTGCGGCTCATGGAGCGTCTGCCGGAGCCCAACACGGATGTGTTGAAGGTACCGGACGCCATCCTGATCCGGCCCACTGTGATGGTCGTGTTCGACGGCGTGAAGGACGAGGTCTCGCTAATCACGCCCGTGCGCCCTCAGCCGGGCACCTCCGCCAAGGCGGCCTATGAAACGGCGCTGGCTCGCTTGGATGAAGTTACGGCTGCCTTGGAGCGCCCGCTGCCCATGGACGACCGCACCGACCCGACGCGCATCCATTTCGACCCTCCGGTGTCCAACACCACGCCGGAGGAGTTCGAGGCGATGGTCGCCAGAGCGAAGGACTACATCCGCGCCGGGGACATCTTCCAGGTGGTTCTGTCGCAGCGCTTCGAGTCGGCCTTCCCCCTGCCCGCCTTTGCCCTCTACCGGTCCCTGCGCCGGGTCAATCCGGCGCCGTTCCTCTGCTACCTCGACTTCGAGGACTTCCAGATCGTCTGCTCCTCACCAGAGATCCTGGTGCGGGTCCGCGACGGCAAGGTCACGATCCGGCCCATCGCCGGCACCCGCCCGCGCGGCGCAACGGCGGCCGAGGACAGGGCCCATGCGGAAAGCCTGCTGGCCGACCAGAAGGAACGAGCTGAGCACCTGATGCTGCTCGATCTCGGACGCAACGACGTGGGCCGCGTCGCCGAGATGGGCTCCGTCGAGGTGACGGATTCCTTCTTCCTCGAATATTACAGCCAGGTGATGCACATCGTGTCGAACGTGGAGGGACGGCTCGACCCGGACTTCGACGCTCTCGACGCGCTCATCGCAGGCTTCCCGGCCGGCACCGTTTCCGGAGCGCCGAAG
>JAJFBI010000421.1 GCA_020697385.1 Microvirga sp.
CCGGAACCTGAGATTTGTCGAGGATTACCGGCCGCGCGCCGTCGCCAGAGCGCAGGAGAAGGCCAGCGCGAAGCTGTCGCGATCGCCGGGGTTCAGGAAGGTGCCGATCGGCACGGTCAGACCGTGCCCCTCCACCGCCATGCGGGTGATGCCGATCTCGGTGTGGCGGGCGACGGAAAAACGAGCCCAGAACGGATTGAACCGGTGCTGCTCGGCCTTGCCCGAGGCCGCCACCTTGCGGATGCGAAGACAGGTCCGGGACACCGATACCTCCTCGCGCACCCGGGCAGCGCGGTAGTTCAGCCGGAAGGCCCCGTAGACGAACAGCACGTCGAGGCCAAGAAAGCCGGACACGGGCCAGGCGCCGTGCGCGACAAAGATTGCGCCGGTGATGATCCAGCCGGTCAGCAGGCCAGCCATGAGGAGCGCGAAGCCGGTCCGTCCCAGCGAGCGGTGAGGCGTCAAAAGGGCGCGGAAGAACGGCTCGTCGGCCGCCGGCACGGCGTTTGTCTCGCTCATGTCCGGAGATTATAGACGGGCGATGGAAAAGCCCAAGCGAAATCCCCGGGCGGCGCCGGCCAGCGCGGGCGGCGCCAGACCCGTCCGCAGGAAGCTGCCGGCCCGGCGGCTCTCGCTCTACTCGCCGCAGGAAGTCGCCGAGATCTTCCGTCGCTTCTCCGTGCAGCGCCCGGAGCCGCAGGGCGAACTCGAGCACGTCAATCCTTTCACCCTGCTCGTGGCGGTGGTGCTTTCGGCACAGGCGACCGACGCCGGCGTCAACAAGGCCACGCGTTCGCTGTTTGCGGCGGCCGACACGCCCCGAAAGATGCTCGATCTGGGCGAGGAGAAGCTCGAGGCCGCGATCCGCACGATCGGCCTGTGGCGGAACAAGGCAAAAAACGTGATCGCGCTCAGCGAGGCGCTCATCCGCGATCATGACGGCGAGGTTCCGGCGGACCGCGAGGCGCTGATGCGCCTTCCCGGAGTCGGCCGCAAGACGGCCAACGTGGTCCTCAACATGGCTTTTGGCCTGCCGGCCATGGCGGTGGACACACACATCTTCCGAATCGGCAACCGCATCGGTCTCGCGCCGGGAAAGACGCCCGACGAGGTCGAAGCGGGGCTGGTCCGGATCATTCCGGATCACTATCTGCGGCACGCCCATCACTGGCTCATCCTGCACGGCCGCTATGTCTGCAAGGCGCGCAGGCCGGATTGCCCGCTCTGCGTGATCGCCGATCTCTGCAAGGCGGCCGAGAAGACAACGGATGTACCGGCGCCGCTGGTCGAGATCGCTCCGCCCCGGCAGACGGAACCTCAATATCCGTAGCCGCGCGCCATCATCGCCGCGAAGATCGGGATGAGGGTGAAGACGATCATTTGCGCCCGTATGAAGCGGCGCACCGAGGCGAGTTCAGCGGCCGGCGCGGAGAAGTCGGGGGTTCCCGCAGCCTTCCGGCTCCAGGAAAGAATGCGCCTGGTCGGCACGATAGACAGCAGGGCCACTCCGGCGAATGCCGCCATCTTGGCCCAGAACGACCAGTTGTAGACGTAGAACTCCCAGCCCTTCAGCCCGAACACGACGCGGGCAATGCCAACGAGGATGACGAGGCCCGCGTTCATGCCGTAGAACCCGTCGATCGCGGCGAGGCGGCCCAGCCTGCTGCCAGCGACTTCGCCCGTGAGAAGCAACGCCTCGGCCGCAAGGATGGCAGCCAACGAGAAGACCAGCAGATGGTGGAGGATGGCGAGCAGAAGATCGACGATTCCCACGAGTCATCCATAAGCGAGGGGTGGCGCTGCGGCGGGCGAGCCGGCAAGTTAACGCGCGGCGGCGCCGCTGCCCACCCTTCACGCAGCGTCCGCTGGGGAGAACCGCTCCACGTTTGTGATCTCCATCGATTTGGGATAGGCAGGGGTGCCTTGTCCGAGGCTACATTCCTCCAATGACAAGGTCGGCCTGTTCCGTCTCTTGTCCAGGCACAATCCTGATTGACGAATTTCAAGCCGCGGCCCGGGTGGGGCGCCAAATGTGTGGACAGGGAACATGGCGCGCAACATTCTGATCCTTGGAGCCTCCTACGGTTCCTTGCTGGCTACGAAGCTGATGATGGCCGGTCACAACGTGACTCTGGTTTGCCGCAAGCAGACCGCCGAACTCATCAACCGGGAAGGCACCGAAGTTCGCATCAAGCTGCGTGACGAGCCCAAGCACCGGTCCATCTATTCGCCCGAACTGCCTGGAAAACTGGACGCGACCTCGCCCGACAAGGTCGACCTTTCCCGTTACGATCTGGTAGCTCTCGCCATGCAGGAGCCGCAATACGCCAATCACACAATCCGCGTTCTGCTGGTCAAGATCGCCGAGGCGAAGCTGCCTTGCCTTTCAATCATGAATATGCCGCCCCTGCCCTATCTCAAACGGATCGAGGGGCTGGCGGACATGGACCTGGAAGAGGCCTATACCAATGCCCAGGTCTGGGAGCGATTCAAACCAGGACTGGTGACGCTCTGCTCACCTGATCCACAGGCTTTTCGTCTGCCTGGAGAGGCGGCGAACGTCCTTCATGTCGGCCTGCCGACGAACTTCAAGGCTGCGACCTTTGCAGACGAGCAGCATAACAGGGTGCTTCGGGAGTTGGAGGCGGACATCGATGCGGTGAAGCTCGACGGTCAGGATGTGCCGGTGAAACTCAAGGTGTTCGATTCGCTTTTCGTCCCCCTGGCAAAATGGTCGATGCTGTTGACCGGGAACTACCGCTGCATCACGGCGCGGGATCCCCAATCTATCCACGACGCGGTGCATGGTGATCTGAAGCTCTCGCAGTCGATCTATGATCATGTTGATGCTGTCGCCCGCCGTCTGGGAGCCGATCCCAAGGATCAGGTGCCGTTCGAAAAATACGCGAAAGCAGCGGAAAGCCTTCTCAAGCCCTCGTCAGCGGCCCGCGCGATAGCCGCTGGAGCGCCGTTCATCGAGCGGGTCGACCTGTTGGTGAAGTTGATTTCGCATCATCTGGGCATGCCCAATGACGACATCGACCGTACGGTCGATGTCGTCGATCAAAAACTCAGCGAAAAGATTGTGACGGGTTGATCGAGCGCGCCACAGGCGCCCGATCAGCTCGATAATTTCGGCGCGCTCGACGGGAAGCCGCGAGGCCGACGCCGTCCGCCATCGGGCCGAGATGATGATTTCCCGGCAAGCGTCATCGTCGCCACAGCCCTTCACCCAAACCCCTGCAGCTTCATCGCGTTGCGCTCCGCATGATTGCCTGACTTCTGAAAAACTGTCAGTTTGGGACTCTACCGCGATGGGTTGGATCGTTTCGGAGGGGGCATGCCGGACAAATCCCGCGACCGTGAACTCGGCATGGACCGGCCGATCACCCGTCGCGATTTCCTGAACGGCGTCGCGTTCACCGCGGCCGGGGCCGGCTTCGGTCTCGGCGGCATCGGCCATGCCGCCTTGGCCGCAGTCACCTCGGCCAATCCGCCGGCGCTCGATGGTCTGCGCGGACACGGCGAGACCGCCATGGCGGTCATGCATGCGATCCGCGACGGCGATTTCTGGAAGAACGCGCCTCCTACCGAGTCGACCGGCGAGATCTACGATCTGGTGGTGGTCGGCGGCGGCATCTCCGGGCTTGCCGCGGCGTTTCTCTACCGCCAGCAGATGGGTGACGGGGCCCGCATCCTGATTCTCGAGAACAACGACGATTTCGGCGGCCACGCCCGCCGCAACGAATTCCGAACTTCGGACGGCAGGCTGATCCTCGGCTATGGCGGCTCGCAGAGCCTGCAGACGCCGAGTTATTTCTCGCCGCTCGTCAACAAGGCG
>JAJFBI010000022.1 GCA_020697385.1 Microvirga sp.
GGGAATTGAGGGATGCACTATGGGCCAGGTTCTCCATGGGAGCGCCACAACGACAGAGGCAATCCGGTCGAGCAATACAACATAATCAAGCGAGCCTGAGGGCCCTGGCCGAGCGCCATAGCATCAATCAGAAGACCGTCGCGAAATGGACGAAGCGGGATACCACCGCGGATCGCTGCCAAGATACACATTAGCTAGAATAGATTTGGCCGCTGGGACCCTCTCGCTAAAGCATCGGACGTGAATTCGAACTCACGTCCGATGCTTTAAGTTTTTGGTTTAACGCATCTTTTTACGCAAAACCGGTGCCCACTTTTGCGTTCGATGCTCTAGGGCTAAGTCTCGACAAGGCAGTTGGCCTGGAGCCATCCGTTCTCCTCGAGTTCCGCTCGGATGGTTCTCTTCGTGATCTTGCCATATGCCGATTTCGGCAAGGCATCCCAGAAGAGCACGCGCTTCGGGAGCTTGTAGCGAGCGATCCTGCCATCGAGCCAAGCTAGAAGTTCACCCTCGCTAAGCGTCTGACCCGGTCGCAAGGCGCAGACGGCCACGCCCGCTTCGCCCCAGGTCCTGTCAGGCACGCCGAGCACCGCCACCTCGGCGACGGCCGGGTGGGTAAGGATCTTCTCTTCGATCTCGCGCGGGTAGATGTTGGACCCGCCTGAGATATACATGTCCGAGGCGCGGCCGGTGATGAAGAGGAATCCCTCCTCGTCCATGTGACCGAGATCGCCGGTTCTGAACCAGCCGTCCCGGAAGGCTTTCGCGTTAGCGTCCGGGTTCTCGTAGTAGCCGGCGAAGACAGCCGGGCCGCAGACGCAGATCTCGCCTGTCGTGCCCACGGGCACCTCACGCCCATGATCGTCCTGGATTGAGACCTGCATGCCTGTGCGCTCGTAGCCGCAGGTTCCCACCTTCACATCGGGACCATCCTCGGGATCATGGAGCCAAGGAGGCAGCACTGTGATGTTGCCGGTGACCTCGCCGAGCCCGAAATACTGCACCAGGACCTTTCCGAGCTTCTTCAGTGCGTGCTTCTGGTCCTCCCGGTACATGGGAGCGCCCGCATAAATCACATAGCGCAGAGACGAGTGATCATGCGCGTCGACCGAGGGGTGTTCCGTCAGGAGTTTCACGATGGTCGGCACCGTGAACATGTTCGTGACGCGCCACTTCTCGACGAGGGACCAAGCCTCGTCCACGTCGAAGCGTTCGCTCGCCAGCAGCACCGTCTTGGCAGCCCGTGCCACCTGCACGAGCTGGTGGATGCCGGCGCCATGGGACAGAGGAGCGACCACCAGTGACACGTCGGCATTCGTGGTGCCTGGCATCAGGTCGCAGAGATGGTTGGTGATCACGAATGCCATCTGGCCATGGGTCAGAACCGCGGCTTTTGGGCGTCCCGTCGTTCCGGAAGTGAAAAAGAACCAGCAGGGATCGTCGTGCTCCACCGCCACCGCGGGCGTTGTTTGTCCCAAGTGATGCTCGACCAGATCGTCGTAGTCGTCTCCGATGCTCGAACGGCCGATGGAGATCTGAAACCGTATCGCTGACGATGTCTCGCGGGCCTTTGTGGCATGCTCCGGAAAGTCACTGTGACAGATCATGGCCACAGCGCCGCTCGCCTGCGCCAGATACGCGACCTCGTCCGGCGTCTGCCGGAAGTTCGTCGGCACCCAGACGGCACCGAGCCGGAAGCAGGCGAACATCGACTCGAACATCTGGTTGCAGTTCTTGGACTGCACCAGCACCCGGTCGCCTTTCCGGATGCCCTTTGCCGAGAGGGCCGCCGCCATGGCATCGACACGCCGGTCGAGTTCGGCCCAGCTCCAAGTGCGCTCGCCCCAGACAAAGCCGATCTCCGCGCCGTGCCGACGGGCGGCTTGGCGCAGCAAATGGGACAGATTCATGACCCGCCTGGTGGCGGGCGTGATGAGGAGAGGGTTGCTGTTCATGAGGCTCGTTCCGAATGGACGGGGCAATGGAGGCACATGGTCAGGCTCCTGCCGGCCGAAACATCTTACGGAGCTTGCCCTCGATGCTTTCGACCTCGGCTCTGAGAGAGCGGACGAGCTCAGTTTGCCGTTCGGCGCTCATGCGGCTGTCGATGGCTGCAAGGCTCAGTGCACCGGCAATGCGTCCGTCCGGGAACCTGATTGAAAGGCCAAGGCCCCAGGAACCAGCGACGATGCGGCCAGGATTGAGGGCATAACCCTGCCGGCGTGCAGCAGCGATATCGTCACGGATCTGCTCCACGGGATAATAGGCGTACTGGGTTTCGAGAATCTTTCTGTTCGCGGCGAGAATGATCTCCACTTCATGGTCATCGAGAGAAGACAGCATGGCAAGCGAGCCGGCGCCGATGCCGAGGGGATGCTGGTTTCCGACCTGCAGGGCATGGGTGCGCACGGGATAGGTGCCTTCCTCGCGGTGCAGGCAGACGGCATAATTGCCGCGTCTCACGGACAGAAAGCTCGTATCCATCGTGGTGTTGGAAAGATTACGCAGGCTCTCGAGCGAAAGCTCCAGCAGGCCATGGCGGCGCGACGCGAGAGTGCCGAGGACATAGGCTTCCTCGCCCAGATAATATCGCCGTGTCCGCGCCTCCTGTTCCACAAGGCCGGCCCGCATGAGCGCGAGGAGCAGCCGCCGCGCCGTCGGTTTGTTGAGGCCGCTCTCCTCAACGATATCGCTCAGCTGCGAGCCGCGCTCCGCTTCGCGCCCGACGAGCGCCAACAGACGCAGAGCTCTGTCCACGCTCTGAGATCCTGACAGATCTCCGGTCGACAAGGAGGCATCATCCATGGCGCAAATCCGTCGTCGGTCCACATACTGGACCAAAAGTGCCGGTCCAGAGCCCTGCGTTCAGGCTAGATTGCTTCGGTCCGTGTTGCAATGCTTTGTAAGACGTGTATCTTTTTGCAGTAATCTAAGAAACAAAGATCCATAAGATGGACCTGCTGCAACGTATTTATTGCTCTTGTGGCAGGGCGGGAGAGAGCAGGATGATTGTTGAGGGAGCCGCCATGAAAACCTCTCAACCCTGCGCGCGTGCCGTGCTGGTTTCCTCATTGAAGCGTGGGAAGTCGCGCGGCATTCGAGCCTGGTCGACCCTGAGCTGCATTACATGCCGCCAGGTGGTGTATTGAGCGTGGAGAGCAACATGGCTGCCGCTGGCGACACCATCACCCCGCTGTCAAGCGCTGATGAGATCGCCGCACCCCGCATTGGGGCTTTGCTGGTCCGCCCGGTTGAAGCGGTATCGGCGATGCTCCTGTGTGTCATCATCGTGCTGCTTCTGGCAGGCGTCGCCTCCCGCTATGTGTTTTCCTATCCCGTGATCTGGATCGACGAGGTGGCGTCGATCTCGTTCCTGTGGCTTGCCATGCTGGGCTCGGCCATCGCCATCGATCGGAACGAGCACCTCAGACTGACGCTCTTCACCGGGATGTTTCCCAGGAGGGTGCAAGGGTTCATCCATACTCTCGGCCTGGTTCTCACCGCAGTGTTCCTGCTCGTCATGCTGCAGCCGGCTGTCGAGTACGTGATGGAGGAATGGTACGTCACATCGGCGGCCCTCAACATTCCCAACAGCTTCCGCGTCTCCGCCATCGCTTTCGGCATCTTCGCGATGCTGGGCTTCATCGTGGCCCATGCGGTGAAGACCTCGACCCTGCGCAATCTCGCGGCGTCGGTCGCTTTCGTCGCAGCCATCGTCGGGGTTCTCTGGCTCCTCTCGCCCACGCTGCTGCGGCTTGGCAACGTCAACATTCTTATCTTCCTGGTCGGTGCCGTGGCTCTATGCCTCGTGATGGGTGTGCCGATCGCGTTCTGCTTCGGCATCGGCACCCTGGCGTTCCTGGCCTTCAGCACACGCGTCCCGATCTTCGTCATGATCGGGCGCATGGATGAGGGGATGTCGAGCCTCATCCTCCTATCGGTACCGATCTTCGTGTTCCTCGGCTGCATTTTGGACGCAACCGGCATGGGCCGGGCCATCGTCGAATTTCTCGCCTCCCTGCTCGGCCACGTGAAGGCGGGCATGTCCTATGTGCTGCTGGGCTCGCTGTTCCTGGTCTCGGGCATCTCCGGTTCGAAGGTGTCCGACATGGCCACTGTCGCGCCGGCGCTGTTTCCTGAGATGAAGCGGCGTGGACACAAGCCGAAGGAGATGATCGCACTCCTGGCAACCGGCGCGGCCATGGCCGATACCGTGCCGCCCTCCATCGTGCTGATCGTGCTCGGATCCGTGGCGGGCGTCTCCATCGCGGGCCTGTTCACGAGCGGCTTTGTCGTGGCCATGGTGCTGCTTGCCGTTCTGGCAGCCTTGGCGCGCATGAAAGCTTCCGGCGAACGCCTCGGCGATGTGCGACGGGCGCCTTTCCGGACGGTGTGGCGCACATTGCTCATCGCTGCCCCGGCGCTGGTGCTGCCGTTCCTGATCCGGAGTGCCGTCGGCGGCGGCGTTGCGACAGCCACGGAAGTTTCCACCATCGCCGTTCTCTACGCTTTGATCATCGGCATCTTCCTTTATGGCGGAATCGGGCTGCGCAAGTTCTACGACATGCTGGTCGAGACGGCCGCGCTGAGCGGCGCGATCCTGCTGATCCTTGGTACGGCCCTTGCCATGGCCTGGGCGCTCACCCAGACGGGCTTTGCCCAGCAGCTTGCGGCCTACATGGCAGGACTGCCCGGCGGCTGGATCATCTTCATGGCCGTCAGCATCGGGGTCTTCCTGATCCTCGGATGCGTTCTTGAAGGTCTTCCCGCAATTGTCCTCATGGCGCCGCTCATGTTCCCGATCGCCAAAAATCTCGGGATCAACGACATTCACTATTCCATGGTTATCGTGACTGCGATGAATATCGGCCTGATGGCGCCGCCCATCGGCATCGGCTTCTACATCGCGTGCAAGATCGGCAATGTCTCGCCGGATGAAGCCATGGGGGCCATCTGGCCCTACATCCTGGCGCTGCTCGTCGGCCTTGTGCTGATCGCCGCAATCCCAGGCATTTCCACCGCCGTCCTGTGACACGGGAGAGCGCTTTAAGCTGTCTTAAACAACAAGCACGAGGGAGAGAAACATGATCATTTCACGCCGGACCCTGCTGCAGGGCACCACATCCGCCGCACTCGTCGGCAGCTTCGGAGTTCGTGCCCAATCGGCCGAGTTCACCTACAAATATGCTAATAACCTGCCAGTGACGCACCCGATGAACCTGAGGGCGAAGGAAGCCGCTGACAGGATCAAGCAGGAGACGGGCGGACGGGTCGAGATCCAGATCTTCCCCAACAACCAGCTTGGCTCCGATACGGACATGCTGAGCCAGGTCCGGTCGGGCGGCGTCGAGTTCTTCACCCTGTCGCCGCTGATCCTGTCGACCCTTGTGCCCAATGCCTCCATCAGCGGCATCGGTTTCGCGTTCCCGAACTACGACAGCGTCTGGAAGGCCATGGATGGCGAGCTCGGCACCTATGTGCGCGGCCAGATCACCAAGGCCAATCTGGTCGTGATGGACAAGATCTGGGACAACGGCTTCCGCCAGACCACGAGCTCCAACAAGCCGATCCAGACGCCGGACGACCTGAAGGGCTTCAAGATCCGCGTGCCGGTGAGCCCGCTCTGGACCTCCATGTTCACCGCCTTCGGCTCGGCCCCGGCCAGCATCAACTTCGCAGAAGTCTATACGGCGCTGCAGACGAAGGTGGTCGACGGGCAGGAGAACCCGCTCGCGATCATTTCGACTGCAAAACTCTACGAGGTGCAGAAATTCGTCTCCATGACCAATCACATGTGGGACGGATTCTGGTTCCTGGCCAACCGCCGCGCCTGGGAGCGGCTGCCGGAAGACCTGCGCCCGATCGTTGCCAAGCACCTGAACGCTGCCGCCGTCGAGGAGCGCGCCGATGTGGCGAAGCTGAACGCCGGCCTCAAGGACGAACTCGTCTCCAAGGGTATGCAGTTCAACGATCCCGATCCGGCTCTCTTCCGCGAGGCGCTACGCAAGGCCGGCTTCTATGCTGAATGGAAGAAGAAGTATGGCGACGAAGCCTGGGCCATCCTCGAGAAGGCCGTAGGCACCAGCCTGGCCTGATCCAAAGCCTGATCTCCATCCTCGCGATCGGCGGGTTCCGCCGGTCGCATGTTGCTTCCTGTGGATGCTTCGGAGAGCCGCATGGTCGACCGTCTGAAGGGGAAAGCGGCCATCGTTTTCGGGGCCGGATCCTCAGGTGCAGGATGGGGCAACGGCAAGGCGGCGGCCGTTGCTTATGCTCGCGAGGGGGCACGCATTGCCTGTGTCGACCTCGTTCGGGAGGCGGCCGAGGAAACGGCATCGCTCATCGCGCAGGAAGGCGGCGAGGCTGTCGCGGTTGCTGCCGACGTTACCGATACGGATTCGGTCGGGACAGCGGTTGCTCAGGCTGTCACCGCCTTCGGGCGCATCGACATCCTGCACAACAATGTGGGCGTGACCCATATGGGTGGGCCCGTCGAGCTGACCGAAGAGCAGTTCGAAGCCGCGTTGAAGCTCAACATCGGACCCGTCTACCGCACGGCCAAGGCCGTGATCCCGCACATGCTCCGGCAGGGAGCCGGTGCCATCGTCAACATCTCTTCCCTCGCGGCGATCCGCTGGACGGGCTATCCCTATTTCGCCTACTACGCTGCGAAGGCGGCAGTGAACCAGGCGACGGTGGCGCTTGCGATGCAATATGCCCGTCAGGGCATCCGGGCCAACTGCATCATGCCCGGCCTCATCGACACACCGCTCATCTACAGGCAGATCTCCGGTCAATATGCATCCGTCGAGGACATGGTGGCGGCGCGCAATGCTGCCGTGCCGATGGGCCGGATGGGAACGGCGTGGGATGTGGCCAACGCGGCGGTCTTCCTCGCCTCCGACGAGGCGCAGTTCATCACAGGCGTGTGCCTTCCGGTGGACGGCGGACAGAGTTGCGCCGTCTCAGAGTTCCGGTGACGGGACAGGTTGTGCGTGCGGAATGACGCTGCGGGAGTGTTAATTGACTATGAGACGCATCGATCATCCGGGTCCTGCTGCTTCGGAGCGCATTGCTGCCGTCACCGGTTCTGCCGTTCCGCTCCGCTTCGTGCTAGAGCCAGGCCTGACGGTCGATGAGGCCGTTGCCGCAGGTATGAGGAATGCCGGCTGCATCGGCGGCTTCGTGGAATTCCGGGGCGGCCGGTGCGAACCGTTCCGCTATGTGATGCCGGCCACATCCTCCGATCCTCGCTATGTTGCCTGGTACAGCGAGACCTTCGAACCGGCTGGGCCGGTGAATGTGACCCACGCCTGTGCCATCGTCGGCATTCGGGACGGCAAAACCTTTCTCCATTGCCACGGCGTCTGGAACACGTCCGAGGGAACGCGAATGGGCCATATGCTCGCACCCTTGTCCGTGGTTATGGAACCTATCGAGGTGACGGGCATCGGGTTCAGGGATGTGACTTTCGAGGCCTTGCCGGATCAAGAGACGAACTTCACCTTGTTCGAGCCGGCCCGATGCGCCGAAGCAGATCCTACGACAGCAGGGAATGACGTGCTGATCGCAAAGGTCCGGCCCAATCAGGACATCAGCTGCGCCATCGAAGACATCTGTTCACGGCACGGAATTACGAGAGCCAAAGTTTATGGGATTGGCAGCCTGAACGGGGTGCGGTTCGTCGATGGAATGCGGGTGAGTTCCCATGCGACCGAGGTGCTGATCCGCCATGGCGGAGTGGAGACCACGGATGGGCGGATCCACGCGCGGCTTGTCATCGATGTCGTCGATATGGAGGGCAGTATTTCCTCAGGGGAAATCGTTCGAGGGGACAACCCCGTCTGCGTCACCTTCGAGCTCGTCATCGAGGCAGTTAAGGGGTGAAGACGGGGAGGGTGTTCTCTCCAGGCGAGATCAGCGACTTTTCTCGAACTCGAATGTGGCGATCTGCCGGACAGCCCTGTCGGCATAAAGCTGCAGCTCCGCCTTGTCACCTCGCGAGAAGGAACGGGGTTTCGTGTCGATCAGGCACAAGGCGCCCAGTCTGATATTCTTCAGGAAGATCAAGGGAGCTCCCGCGTAGAACCGGACCAAGGGGGGGGCGGTTACGAAGGGGTTGTCCTTGAATCGGTCGTCCACCAAGGCGTCCTCGACGATGAAGACCTCATCGCTCAGGATCGTATAATTGCAGAATGCCGCATCCCGCGGCGTCTCGCCTGCCTCCAGTCCTTGCGCCACCTTGATGCGCTGGGTGGCCTTGTCCAGCAGGGTGAGCGTGCAGATGGGGACGTCGAAATACTGTCGAGCCTCTTCGCAAATTCTGTCTAGCACCGGGTCCGCCGTGGCTTCGAGCGCACCGGTTTCAAGGAGGGTCTTCAGGCGCTCCGCTTCATTCGGGCCGATTGGGAAGGACATTGCTCGTGGTCTCAAGCGCTCCATTGCTGAAGCATCTTCTATTGAAGGGGGAGTGTCAGATAGGGGTGGTGTATTCGGGCGGTGGGCCATCCGTTCTAAGGTGAACGGAACCCGCCGATATTACCAGTAACCTATTGGGGTTAATCAGGTCCTATAGTGGAACCTCAAGGAACTCCAGATCAGGTTTGCCTTGCGTTCGGGAGAGCATCCTTGACCGCATGCCAGGCTGGCTTTCTTCGGATCGCCCGATCGAACAGCAGCGGCCGCTGCGGGGCGCCGTCGGGACGAGGCTGGAAGTCGTTCAGCCAAGTCCGGTCGTCGGACAGGCCCCATGTACTCACGGCCAAAATCGCTGCTTCTTCGAGGACGAGATCGAGATAAGCCCTGTAAGTATCAGCCACGATGTCGTCGCGCTGCCTCCGATCCCGAGGGCAGAGGTGATCCGAGACGTCCATTTCGGTGATCATGACGCTCAGGCCCATAGCCCGTACCTCACGAAGGAAGGCTCGAAGTTCCGGATGGTCCCTGGGCTGCTCCAGGGCGGTCAGGTGAGACTGGATGCCGAGGCACGCAATCGGCGTGCCCTTCATTTTCTCCCGCTCGAGCAAGGCGAGCATCTGCCGGCGCTTCCGCTCGGCCGCCGGCGAAGCGTATTCGAGCCCCATCTCGTTGAGAACGAGAACAGCCCCCGGATCCAGGGATGCAGCCTCGCGGTAGGCAGTTTCGATGTAATCAGGACCAAAGGCCGCAAGGAAGCGCGTTTCGCGCAAGCCGTCCTCCCGTCCATGGGCCGGCTCCAGCGGTTCGTTCACAACATCCCAGGAATGCAGGTGCCCGGCATACCGGATTACCGTCGCTCTCAAATGCTCCATTGCGGCGTCCCGGAACCGATTGTCGGCCGCGGTTTGAAGGGTCGGCGGAATGGCTTCATGCCACCAAAGCGTATGCCCATGCACGGCCAGGACATTGTGGGATGCAAAGGACACTAAGGCATCGACTGCCGAGTAGTCAGGGCGGCCGGGAACTTGGCATATGACGTCCCACTTCATCTCGTATTCTGGCGTAACAATGGAACAATCGCGCAGAATTGCCCGGGTGAGAGGTTGCGTCAGAAGGTGGGAGGTGCAAAGAGCGGTGCCGAAGAGCAGACCGCTTCGAGCCGCGACGCTCGACAAACTGCTCCTCCCTGGCTCATGGTGCATTGGTCATTCCTTGCCCTGAATGATATTGCAGTCAACTTTCCGTCCAACGTGCTCCCGCTATAGACCCCATCGATGAAGATCCGCCACATCCTGTTGATCCTGACGGCATTCCTCGGCGCTGCCTTGCTGGTCGCCGTCGCGTTTCAGATTCGTGACGAGCTGCTCGGGTATCAAACGGCGGAAAGGATGGCGGCGTCGAATACGGTGCGGGAGCGGCTTCTGCTCGGAACGGCCGCCCTCGCGAGCGAGCGCAGCCAGACATACGTTCTGCTCATTGGGCAAAGAAGCGAAGCCAGCGGCGTCTTGGAGCTGCGCGACATGCGACGTCAGGTCGACGACCTTTTAAACGCAGCCGAGCGCGAGATCACAGCCACCCAGGCGTCCTTGAGCAATACCGGCAGCAGCTTGGCGACGGTGTCGCGCATCCGTCGAGAAATCGGGACCCTGCGGCAACAGGCAGATGAATTCCTGGGGGCGGAGGACGCAAGAGGCGAACAATTCGCCCCGCGCTGGTTCCAGGAGGCCACTCGCCTTGTGGGGGAATTGCAATCGTCCCGAATGACCATTCTGCAGCGTGAGAGGCCCCTCGACCCGGTTCTCAGAACCGAGGCCAATCTGAGAGCCTTTGGCGCGATCCTCAGTGAGAACATAGCCCGGAACCAAGCGCTGATGAGCCGCGCTCTCGGGAGCCCATCTGTCGTGGGCGGCCTCGAGACTGACGTCATCAGCCAGAACGCCGGCCGGGCTGAACTCGCATGGGAACTCATCGACGGTCAACTGGCCGTCCCCTTGAGCGAGAGCGTCAAGGGCAGCGTTTTGAAAACCCATGAAAGCTACAGCGCGACTTTCGCGCCGCTTCAAAGATCCCTGCTCGCGGCGCTCCTTGGAAAGGTGGCGCCCGCCATAGGGCCCGAGGAGTGGTATGATGTGGCCGGGAGGGAGCTGAGCAATATCGCACTGATGCAGCAGGAGATCCTTCGGAGCACGCGTGAGCGGCTCGAGTCGGAGCTCAGCCGTGCCCGAAGGTCCGTCGCCCTGTGGTCGGCCCTGCTGCTGCTGGGGGCTGCCGCCGTGCTCGCCAGCATCCTGGTCGTGCGCCTACGGGTGGTCCGTCCCTTGGAGAACCTCAGTCAGGCCATGCTCAGGCTGGCTGACAATGACCTGGAAATATCACTGCCGCGTCTCGCTCGGGCTGACGAGATCGGCGAAATGAGCGACGCGCTACGGGTCTTCAAGGCCAATGCCATTCAGCGGCGAAGGACTCAGAACGAGAAGCAGGTGCTCCATGCCCGTCTTCGGGAAGCCTACGGCCAGCTCCAGAAGGATCTTGAGGCAGCGGCCGTTATCCAGCAGACAATGCTGCCGCCATCCGCACGGATAGATGGGATTGAATATCACGGCCTGTTCCGTCCTTCGAGCCTGATAGCCGGCGACACCTATAACGTGGTGCGACGCACCGATGGCACTGTCGGGTTCTTCCAGGTCGATGTCGCCGGTCACGGAGCGGCGGCGGCTCTGGTGTCGGTTGCCTGCCATCATGCTCTTTCGCAGACGATCCTGACGCGGACCCAAGGCACGCCTCTGGAAGCGATTGCCGTCCAGATCAACGAGGAATGGCCCGAGGATCTGCCATACTTCACGATGATCTTGGGAGAGATAGACTCCCGCTCACAGCGCGCCAGCATCGTCCAGGCGGGGCATCCGTCGCCGCTGGTGATCCGTGCCGATGGCAGCATCGAGATGATCGGCGAGGGAGGTTTCCCAGTCGGTATGCTGCCTTTCGCCTCGTACGAAAGGCTTGAGTTCGACCTCGGCCCAGGCGACCGCCTCTTCATCTATTCCGATGGGCTGGTCGAGGCTGAGGACCAAGACGGCGAACAATTCTCCGAAACTCGCCTGCGCAATCTCGTGCGCGACACTGCCGCGGCGCCGAGCCCCGTCCTGCTGGGCAGGCTCGATGATGCCTTGCGGAACTGGCGGGGCTCTGAAACCCTGGATGACGACTTGAGCGTTCTCATGCTCGAACGCTTGCCCGAAAGGATCCCTGCGAATGCTGTCGACTGATCTACGCGAAAATGTTCTCGTCGTCCGGGTTGAGGAGAAGCGGATCGATGCCAGCAAGGCTCCGGCATTCAAGGATGAAATGACACGGTGCATCGAAGCCGGACAGAACCAGATCGTCCTCGACCTGAGTCAGGTCGACTTCATCGACAGTTCCGGCCTGGGTGCTCTCGTGACCTGTCTCAAGCGCCTCGGACCAAAGGGAAGTCTGGCGGTTGCCGGTGCCACGGGTGCCGTGAGCCGCCTGTTCACCCTGACCCGCATGGACCGAGTTTTCGCCCTCCATCCGAATGTGGATGCCGCGGTCGAACAGCTTTCCGCCTGATCCCTCGCCTCTAGAGCGCAGAAAGAGCCACGATGGTTTCCTCCATCAGCCTCTCCATCGACAGTGACCTCGACAAGGTTTCGCTCCTCGCCCGAGCCGTCCGTGCCTTGTGCGAGGACATGCTCAGTCCGGACGACCAGGATGCCGTGGAACTCAGCCTCGTCGAGGCCATCAACAATGTCATCAAGCATGGCTACCATGGGGAGCGTGGCAAGGACGTCCAGGTGGCGGTCGGGCTTCAGGCCGATCAGGTGGTGATCGAGGTCATCGATCATGCTCCTCCGATGCCGGCCCAGGTGCTGGACAACGCCTCGGAAGATCGTTTCAACTTCGACGAGACCGACCTTGCCGATATCCCGGAGGGAGGCATGGGCTTGGCACTCATCCGCATGAATATGGATGAGGTCGAGTATCGTTCGAACGAATCCGAGAACCGCCTGCGGATGGTTAAGCGGATCGCCCCACCGGTTGGTAAATCCCTGACCTAGGGCGCTGAGGCGAGATTTGCGATCCTGTCCTGCAGGGAGGGGAATGCGACCGCCGCTGCTCCCAAGGCTGAGACGAGGACGGGGGTGATCTCGCCTGTCCGGCGCTCCATGTCCGCAATGACCTTCTGGACCCGGGTCAAGCCGTCCTCAGGCCTCAGGATGCTAAGTTGAACGGCAGTCGCGAGCGATGTCAGCAGAGCCGCTCGCGAGGCCGCAGCATTCGGCTCGGAGGAATAAATCTCCTCCGACCGTTGAAGGTTGGCTCTCACCTTTGCGCTGATCTCCGGCGAAATGCTCAGGGGAGCATTCCGCTGGCGCGCGAGCTCTGTAGCAGCGCGACCCTGGATCCGCTGCTCCGTATCGAGGGTCTCGAGATAGATGATAATTCCCGTTGAGATCGCCAGCGCCGCGATGAAGGTGATCTGCCCTCGGGCCTTGAGGAGGCCTTCTCTGAAAGTCAACGTGGAGCCTCCGGTGAGCTTGGTACGCGATACGACACCGATCTGTCGCGGGAAGGGGTCCGAAACCTAATCGCCCTCCGCCTAAGAAGGCAAGAGAGATACTGGCTCCACGAGGAGGGCAGGGTGATCATGCCTAGCCTTCTCTGCACTGGAGACAGGTGGAGATATTGAACTTGCCGAATGGGCCCTGGTCGGCTCAAAGAAATGGCGGAAGTCGCCTATTCCTAAGACGGCAGCGCGCCCTCGACGATGGCGGATTCAAACTCGGGATCGGGCTGCCAATAGGCCGCCCGGATCACCGGGAGCATCGACAGGGCATTGCTGAAACCCCAAAGGGTGTTGGCGATCATCGCTCCGAGTGTATAGCCCTCACGTCCCATGCCATAAGCAGTCCAGCCCCAGGTGAGACCCGCCATGGTGACGACGACCAGCGCAATCTGCCACCTGACGAGCCGACCGTAGGTTCCGACCTGACGGTCCTTGGGCGTGACGGGAAAAGAGATCTTCTTTCCTCGCACGACGGCCCATAGCGCCTGCATATTCAGCGGGAACATCGCTAGGTACCAAGCGCGGCCCTTGGCATTCGAGTTGCCCCACATGGCGACGAGCTGGGAAAGCTCGTTGAGCAGCAGGAACGGCGCGATATGCACGAAGAAATCGAGCGAGTAGCCTGAAACCGGAGCGACGCCCGAGAGCAGAAAAACGATAGGCGAAACGAGAAAGATGATGTTCCAGAGTGGAGCCAGGTACGAGTAGAAGGTCGATCCGTACATGAGCTTCTGCGGCAGCGTCAGCCCGCGCCGGAACAGCGGGTTGTCATGGGCGAGAATATCCAGGGTGCCGCCCGCGTACTTGAAGCGCTGGATTGTCCAGCTGAGAAGGTCGTTCGGCGACAGCATCCGGGCCTGGACGACGGGGTGCAGAACCGACTTCCAGCCGCGCTCGCGGTCGCTGTGCAGGACGATGGACGTGTAG
>JAJFBI010000422.1 GCA_020697385.1 Microvirga sp.
TTTGACAGGATTAAGCCCTGTTCGCGGTAGAGCATTCGGTCGGGGAAGATGCGCACGGTTCCAAATCGTCAACAACCGCCCACCGCCAAGGCGCGCGCGAGCGCGCTCGCTGTCATCCGAACCCAGCAAATGTCCGAGTCGAGGCTCGAGGCGGCTCCGAGCAGGTGAATTGCGCCGCGTGCCATGCCATCGCACACGTCGGCGAGAGCCCGTTGAGGATCGCTCCACCGTTCCGCACCCTGGACGAGCGGTCTCCGGTCGAGAACCTGGCGGAAGCCCTGTCGGAGGGCATTATCACCGGTCACCCGACCATGCCCGAGTTCCGGCTGGACGTGGCCCAGATCAACGACTTCATCGCTTACCTGACATAAAGCGGCAGCCCGCTGGGACCCTCGGAACACCAGCGGGATCGATGGTCAGGCTGCCGTGTGGATCGTGCCCTAGTGCGCTCCGGTCAGGCGGCAAAGACGGCAGAGGTTGGGCACGACGACCTCGTCCTGCTTGCGGTACGAAATCAGGTTGGCTCGGCGCAATGCGGAGAAGGTTCTGCTCACGGTTTCGATGGTAAGGCCGAGATAGTCGGCGATCTCCTGGCGGGACATGCGAAGCTCGATCCGGACCTCGGCATTGCCCGGCGCCGCTCCGATGCAGGCGAGTCCGCCTCGACCGGGCACCAGCCGCATGAGGTAGGTCGCAACGCGCTCCTGCGCCGACTTCCGCCCGAGCAGCAGGGCATGGTCGTGCAGCGCACACATCTGAGCCCGCAGACGGGCGAACAGGCGGTCCCGCAACGCCGGGTCGGCGTCGACCGCAGCCGGCTCGAACACGGCAAGGCGCACGGGCGTGAGCGCCTCGGCCGCGACGTCGGCCACCGGCCCGACCGCCAACCCGAACACGTCTCCGACCCCGAGGAGCTCGATAATTTGGCGGCGTCCGTCGGGGAGGAGCTTGAACAGGATCACCCCGCCGTCCAGCACTTCGTAAACGGCCCTCGCCGCGTCGCCCTCGTCGATGACGAGATGACGCGCCGCGTAGCGGACGTGATGGGCGCCCGGCCGGGTGCGGGCGGCCTCCGGCTCGGGCCGGAAACGGATGGCCCAAGCCGCGTCGTATTTGGCGTTGTTGAACCGGGCCTCGTTGCGAGCTGCTTCCATCGTCGTCTCCCACCGCTTCAGCGGTAAGAGCTATTTGATGCGGGTCAATCCGAAATCCGAAGAAGCCCCTAGACCCTATCCCGGATGGGAAAACCACGTATCCCGGTCGTCTCAGAGCAGCGCGGTGATCGCCTCTGACACGAGCGGCTTACGCAAGAGCCGGACGCCCGAGTCGCCGCGCAGGTCGCGCATGGAGCGCTCTATCTGAGCTCGCGGCTGACCAGAAATGGCCACCACGTGGGGCGGCGCCGGTAACCGCTTCAGCCGCTTGATCACGTCGACGCCGCTAATACCCGGCAAGCCGAGATCTACCAACACCAGGTCGTCGGGCGCGGGCATGTCGGCCTGCAGGAAGCTCTCACCGTCGCCAAAGGCCAGGACCGTGTAGCCGAGCTCGCGGACCAGCTCGACCAGGGCGTCTCGCACGCCCCAGTCGTCCTCGATGATGTGGATCTTCATGACGGACTGGGTCCCGGTGATCCGGGCTCTCATAGCTGACGGCGGCGGCGACGCCTTGATCCCGATCAATAACGGGACGCTCCGGCGACAGCCTACTCCTCGCTGAACACGATGCGCGCAAGATCGGCGCCGTTGCGGGCTCCGAGTTTCTCCATCACCCGGGAGCGGTGCACCTCGATGGTGCGCGGCGAGATGCCGAGGGCGCGCCCGGCCTCCTTGTTGGAGGCGCCACCCACGATTTTCTCAAGCACCTCGCGTTCGCGCGGCGTCAAAGATTCGCCCCCAGGAAAATTCGGGCGCAGCTTCGAACCCGCTGCCCCTTGTTCGCGCCTGCGACGAGCCGCGATGGCGTCGCGGACGCGAGCCACGACCTCGTCAGCGTCGAACGGCTTCTCGAAGAAATCGTGAGCGCCCGCCTTAATCGCGCTCACGGCCATCGGGATGTCCCCCTGGCCAGAGATGATGAAGATCGGAGCGGGATACGCGAAGCCGCCGAGGGCCTCCAGGATCTCGATTCCCGAACGCTTGGGCATGTGGACGTCCAACATCACGCAGTCGGTCGAGTCCCGTTTCGACTCGGCGAGGAACCGGTCGCCGTCCGCGTAGCTGCGAACGCGGAATCCTTCCAGCTCGAAGATGGTGCCCAGCGCGTCCCGCACGGCGGGATCGTCGTCCACGATGGTGATATGAAGCGCGTCGTCGCTCATCGCCTAGACCTCACGCTTCGGCTCCGAGGGCCGCGGCCCCTTGAGCGTGCCGGCATCCGCGGCCGACTCGGCACTGAGTTGCGCGCTCAGGAAAGGCAGGCGCACGGCGAAGCGCGCGCCGCGGTCGCTGCCGCCCGGGTCGACAAGCAGTTCGCCGCCATGGCTTTGGGCTATCGTGCGCGAGATCGCAAGGCCGAGCCCCATGCCGCTCCGCTTGCCCGTCTTGAAGGCTTGGAAAAGGCCGTCGAGCATCTCCGCCGCTATCCCCGGCCCGTTGTCTTCCACCGAGAGCAGAAGGTGCCGGTCATCGAGGCTCGTCGAAACGATGATCTCGCCTCCCTCCCTCCCTCTTACGGCTTCGAAGGCGTTGCGCACGAGGTTCACCACGATCTGCTGGATCTGCACCGGATCGGCCTGCAGCATAGGAAGGTCCGCGCCATAATCGCGCACAACGTTGACGATGCGATCCTGCCCGATCTGGGTGAGCTCGATGGCATCGTCGACGAGGTGGTTGAGGTCCACGTCCTTGCGCTCCGGGCCCCTCTTTTCGACGAGCTGGCGGATGCGCTGGATGATCGACCCGGCGCGCTGCGCCTCGCCTTGCGCTTTCTTGATGATCGCGAACCGCCGCGCGTCCGCCTCTTCGCTGTGTCCCGTGTCCTTGGCGCGGCGAAGCTCGCGCTCGACCGCCTGGAGGTAGAGGATGATGGCGGTCAGGGGCTGGTTGAGCTCGTGCGCGATAGCCGAGCCCATCTCGTCCAGCGCAGAGACGCGCGCCAGCCGGATCAGATCCCCCTGGAGCTCCGTCAGGCGCCGTTCGGTTTCCTTGCGCGCGGTCAGGTCGCGCAGGATGCCGATGAACTGCCGACCCTCCGGCGTGATTGCCTCCCCGACCGAGAGATCAATCGGGAAGTACGTCCCGTCCTTGCGCTTCGCACGGACCTCGCGCCCGATGCCGATGATCTTGCGGTGCCCGGTGCGCTTGTAGGCCTCCACGTACCCGTCGTGGACCTCGGCATGCTCGGGCGGCGTCAGCATCGAGACGTTCCGGCCAATGACCTCCGCCGCCTCGTATCCGAACATCCGCTCGCAGGCCTTGTTGAACATCATCATCCGGGCGTGTTCGTCGATGATGATGATGCCGTCGACCGCAGTGTCGAGCACGCTCGCCAACCGGACCTCGGAGCCTGGGGTCGAAGCGGGACCGGGAAGATCTGGAGCGTCCATGGGCGGAGCAAGCCGGATTGCGCCGCGAGCTGCAAGCGCCGCCGCGCCCGCGTCTGCGTCTTCGCGGCCGCGAACGCGCAGGACACGGCCTTCGCCTTCCGCAGGAGGTCGCGCGCCGAGAGCGCGCCGACGATCGCGCCGCTCTCCGAGACCGCGGCGAGGTGGCGGATGTTGAAGCGGCGGCATCCGCCCGAGCGCGCGTTAGACGAAGGAAGTGGCCGGCACCGTGATCAGCGGCCGCGAGGCGATCGACCGGATCGGCTCGTCGAGGGCCGCCGCGCCGCGCAG
>JAJFBI010000423.1 GCA_020697385.1 Microvirga sp.
GAGCCGATTACCGGCACGAGCGAGTTCCCTAACATCAACGAGGCGGATGTGACGGCCCTGATGCCCATGCCGGCAGTGACAGATAGTACTGGATCGGCGCCCCAGGGTGCTGCGGCCTCGACGGAAACATCCTTTGCCTCCCTGGTGCAGATGGCGGCCGATGGAGCAACGCTGCCGCAGCTTGCCATCACGGCAGCAGGCTCGAGCGCCGTGACGGTTGCCCCCCTGCCCTCGATCCGTGTTGCCGAGGCTTTCGAACGCCTGCGCGACATCTCCGATGCCTATCGGGCCAAGACCGGGGAACGACCGAAGGTCTTCCTCGCCAATCTCGGCTCCATTGCCGACTTCACCGCTCGCGCAACCTTCGCCAAGAACTTCTTCGAGGCCGGCGGCATAGAATCCGTCATGAACGAGGGATTAACGAATCAGAATAGCCTGAGAGAAGCCTTCTCTGCCAGTAAAGCCAAGATCAGCTGCATCTGCTCGACTGACGATATATACAAACTCCATGCCCCTGCGACCGCAAGGACCTTGCATGAAGCAGGGTCAAAACTTATCTTCCTGGCTGGCCGCCCCGGGGAAGATCAAAAAGAGCTCGCCGGCGCCGGCATCACTAGCTTCATTTTTTCCGGGTGCGATACCCTCAAGGTTCTCGGCGAGGCCCTCGACAAGGCTTGCGCTGAGGCGTGAGGCTTTCCTCCCGGCTATGAACCGGGAGGATGACGGTTTTGACATTCACGAAGATGACGGCTGCGGCCCTCAGCCTCGGCATGATCTGCGCGAGCGCGGCCTTGGCTGCCCCCAAGAACAAGCATGATGGCACCTGGCAGGTGCAGATGGTGACCGATTCCGGCATCTGCGGCACCAACACCTATGCCATAACGGTCGAGCAGGGGAATGTCCGCCACCACGGCACCCCCGGCGAGACCCCGGCCCAGATCAGCGGGCAGATTGCCCCCAACGGCTTCTTGAACCTCGATATCCGCCGCAGCTCCGCGCAAGCCCAGGCCTCGGGAAGCTTGGCGGGCCAGTCGGGTTCGGGTGTGTGGAAGGTCGATTCCTACGGCTGCTCTGGCCGCTGGAATGCCCAGAAGCGCTCGAGCGTCGCGCAGAGCTGACCAGCCGCGTTTTCCGCAAGCCGCCGCACCGGACGGTGCGGCGGCTTTTTTGTGCCTGCGACAGCACGACTCTCAAGAGGAACCCCGCTCAAAACCCCCACGTTGGTTCAACCAACTCAGGACTGTTTTAGGGAGTGTTCGATGCGTGTCCTTTCCTGGCTTGGCGGTGCCGCCTTGGCAGCCCTTATTCTGGCTCCCCAGGCCCAAGCCCAAACGAAGCGGTTCGACGGCAACTGGAGCGTGGAGGTCGTCACCGAGCAGGGTGCCTGCGACCGGGCCTATCGCTATGCGGTCGTCGTCCAAAACGGCCAAGCCCGTTACGGCGGACCGGAGAACTTCAACGTGAACGGCCGCGTGCAGCAGAACGGCTCCGTGTCGGCCAGCATCTCGCGGGGACAGGACCGGGCAAACGTCTCGGGCCGCCTGTCCGGAGCTACGGGACGCGGGACGTGGACAACCTCGGGCGGACGGGTCTGCTCGGGCTATTGGAATGCCGAGAAGCGGGGGTGACATGCACACCGTCATGGCCGGGCTTGTTCCGGCCATCTTAAAGACGTGGATCCCCGGGACAAGCCCGGGGATGACGAGGAGGATGTCGGGACCTCCAACCATGCACCGATAGCATCGCACCGGCGGATGCCCTAGAATGCACCTCATTCGATCCGTTTCCACCGGCAAGGGCATCCGCTTCATCCCATGACCAGCATCCCGGATTTCACGAGCGTCGCTTTCATGGACGCTCCCCTGGCATCCTCCTCGACATCCTCGGCCGAGCCGTGGCTGACACCGGAGGGGATTGCGGTGAAAGGATCCTACGATCTTAAGGACCGCGCCGGGCTAGACTTCCTCGATACCTATCCGGGCATCGCGCCGTTCCTGCGCGGCCCCTACCCCACCATGTACGTGAACCAGCCCTGGACCGTGCGCCAGTATGCCGGCTTCTCCACGGCGGAAGACTCCAATGCCTTCTACCGCCGCAACCTCGCGGCTGGCCAGAAGGGCCTGTCGGTCGCCTTTGATCTTGCCACCCACCGCGGCTACGATTCCGACCATCCGCGCGTGTCGGGCGACGTGGGCATGGCGGGGGTCGCCATCGACTCCATCTACGACATGCGCACGCTGTTTGCCGGCATCCCGCTCGACCAGATGAGCGTGTCGATGACCATGAACGGCGCCGTGCTGCCGATCCTTGCGCTCTACATCGTGGCCGCCGAGGAACAGGGCGTGCCCGCCTCCAAGCTGTCGGGCACGATCCAGAACGACATTCTCAAAGAGTTCATGGTGCGCAACACCTACATCTACCCGCCCAAGGGATCGATGCGCATCATCTCGGACATCTTCGCGTACACGTCCGCGAACATGCCGAAGTTCAACTCGATTTCGATCTCCGGCTACCACATGCAGGAAGCGGGCGCGACGCAGGACCTGGAACTCGCCTACACGCTTGCCGACGGCGTCGAATACATCCGTGCCGGCATCGCCGCAGGGCTGACCATCGACCAGTTCGCGCCGCGCCTGTCGTTCTTCTGGGCGGTCGGCATGAACTTCTTCATGGAAGTGGCCAAGATGCGCGCCGCGCGCCTCATCTGGGCCAAGCTTGTGAAGGGCTTCAACCCGCAGAGCGAGAAGTCGCTGCCCCTGCGCACCCACTCGCAGACATCCGGCTGGTCGCTGACCGCGCAGGACGTGTTCAACAACGTCACCCGAACCTGCATCGAAGCGATGGCGGCGACGCAGGGCCATACGCAGTCGCTGCACACCAACGCGCTGGACGAGGCGCTGGCGCTGCCGACCGACTTCTCGGCCCGCATCGCGCGCAACACCCAGCTCTTCCTCCAGCAGGAGAGCGGCACCACGCGCATCATCGACCCGTGGGGCGGCTCCTATTACGTCGAGCGCCTCACCTACGAACTGGCGCAGAAGGCCTGGGCGCATATCCAGGAGGTCGAGAGCCTAGGCGGGATGGCGAAGGCCATCGAGGCCGGCATTCCGAAGCTGAAGATCGAGGAGGCTGCCGCCCGCACGCAGGCGCGCATCGATTCTGGCCACCAGAAGATCATCGGCGTGAACAGCTTCAAGTCCATGGACGAAGCCTCCATCGACATCCTGAAGGTCGACAACGCCGCCGTGCGCGCAAGCCAGATCGAGAAGCTCAACCGCTTGAAGGCCGACCGCAAGCAAGCCGATGTGGATGCGGCGCTCGCCGCCCTGTCGCAAGGAGCCGCGGGCAACGACAACCTGCTCGACCTTGCCGTGAAGGCCGCACGCGCCAAGGCGACGGTGGGCGAGATTTCGGATGCCCTGGAAAAGGTCTGGGGCCGTCACCGGGCCGAGATCAAGGCGATCTCGGGCGTGTACAAGCGGGAGGTCGGCATGGCGTCGCCAGCCGTGGAGAAAGTCCGCAATCTCGTGGAGCAGTTTGAGCACGACGACGGACGCCGCCCGCGCATCCTCGTGGCCAAAATGGGTCAGGACGGGCACGACCGCGGCCAGAAGGTGATCGCCTCGGCTTTCGCCGATCTCGGTTTCGACGTGGATATCGGGCCGCTCTTCGCAACCCCGGCGGAAGCGGCCCGTCAGGCGATCGAAAACGACGTGCACATCATCGGCGTCTCGTCTCTGGCCGCCGGTCATCTGACGCTCGTGCCGGAGCTGAAAAGCGAACTCGCGAAGTTCGGCCGCGACGACATCATGATCGTGGTCGGCGGCGTGATCCCGCCGCAGGATTTCGACGCCCTCTATCAGGCTGGTGCCTCGGCGATCTTCCCGCCCGGCACCGTGATCGCCGATGCCGCCGTGAACCTGATCGACGATCTCAATCGCAGGCTTGGGTACGGCCCAAAGCAGGCGGCGGAGTAGTCTCAGCCGCTCAAGCCCTGCCGTCGAGAAGCAGCGATCCGACAACCGATCCTGAGGGGCTTCAGAGGAGGCTAGCCATGGGCCGGGTGCAGGATAAGGTCGCCATCATCACCGGAGCAGCGCTCGGCATCGGCGAGGCCACGGCGCATCTTCTGGCTCGGGAAGGCGCCAAAGTTGTTCTGACCGACATCAAGGATCGGGAGGGCGAAGCCGTTGCTCAACGCATCCGGGATGCAGGCGGAGAGGCGCTCTACCTTCGTCATGATGTGGCGGAGGAAGCAGACTGGGAAACGGTCGTCCGGGAGACGCTGACCCGTTTCGGCCGCCTCGATGTCCTGGTCAACAATGCCGGGGTTGCCGATGCCTGCCCGCCCGAGGAGGAGACGCTCGAGCATTGGCGCTGGCTGATGAGCATCAATGTCGAAGGCGTATTCCTCGGCACAAAGCATGCTATCCGGGCCATGAAGGGGAAGCAGCCGACAGGAGGATCGATCATCAATCTGTCGTCGATCGCCGGCATGGTCGGCGTCCTCGACCTCGGCGCTTACTGCACCTCCAAAGGGGGCGTGCGCCTCTACACGAAATCCGTTGCTCTGTACTGCGCCAAGAACAGGCTGAACATCCGGGTCAACTCCATTCATCCCGGATATATCTGGACCCCGATGGTCGAGCATTATCTGGCGCAGCACGGCGATGTCGAGGAAGGGCGCAAGGCCGCGGACGGCCTCCATCCTGTCGGGCATATGGGCAAGCCTGACGACATCGCCTATGGCGTGCTCTATCTCGCGTCAGACGAGTCCAAGTTCATGACGGGCGCCGAGCTCGTGATCGATGGAGGCTATACTGTTCAATAATCTTTAAGCATGCATCGATGATCCGCGTAAAATACGCGTTTCTACTTATTGATCGCTGCCCGCTCCACATGAAAGCATTCCCACGATTTTCATGAATGCATTTCTGGGGCACCTATGGCACTTGATTTGGACGGCTACACGCTCACCTTTTCTGACGAGTTCACCGGCAGCTATCTCGACACTTCTGTCTGGAGCACGAAATACTGGTGGGGCGGGCGCAGTCTCGCGAGCAATGGCGAAATGCAGTACTTCGCCGACCGCTCGACGGCGGTCATCCAGCAAAACCCGCATCTCGACCCGTTCAGCATTTCGGCCGATCCCTCCGAGGCCGGCGACGGCGTCCTGACCATCACGGCACGTCCTTCTCCAGACAGGTCCCTGACGGATGACCTTCCCTACATCTCGGGGCTGATCAACACCCACGGTACCTTCTCGCAGACTTACGGGTATTTTGAAATTTCGGCCCAGGTCCCCTCAGGGCAGGGCTTGTGGCCGGCCTTCTGGCTTCTGCCGCAGAGCGGCAACTGGCCGCCGGAGATCGACGTGCTGGAACTGCTCGGCCACGATCCCTCGACCTACTATGTCGGATCTCATTGGACGGATGCAAC
>JAJFBI010000424.1 GCA_020697385.1 Microvirga sp.
CAGCTCCGGGATGCCCATCATCGGCGGGTACTGGTTGTGACCCTTCATCAGGTAGTCGGCCGCCGCCAGCCTCACCTCCTCCGGGCCCTTGTCGTCGGGAAAGCCCTGGCCGAGGTTCACCGACTGATGCTCGCGGGCCAGGGCCGACATCACCTCGAAGACCGTCGTGCCGAGGCCGGACATCAATGAATTCACGGGTTTCATAAGCGCGCTCGTCTGTGACTTCTTCTTGAGCAGTTTTCTGCCCTGAAATTCGACAATCAGCCCAACGAATGATCACAGTCGGGGTGGAATTCACGGCTAGCCGTTGTTGATAAGTCTGGCATGAACTCTGCTTCCTCGGGTTCAAACGGACTGCCGCGACCGGCGGGACCGGTGTCTGCGTGCGGGGTAGCCCAAGCCAATGAAGAAGATCGAAGCGATCATCAAGCCCTTCAAGCTCGATGAGGTGAAGGATGCCCTCAATCAGATCGGTCTCAAGGGCATTACCGTGCTCGAGGCCAAGGGCTTCGGCCGCCAGAAGGGCCATACCGAGCTCTACCGCGGCGCCGAATATGTCGTCGACTTTCTCCCGAAGGTGAAGCTCGAGCTCATCATCGAGGACGAGATGGTCGAAAAAGCCGTCGAGGCGATCCGCAGCTCGGCCCATACCGGCCGCATCGGCGACGGCAAGATCTTCGTCTCGAGCATTGACGACGCAATTCGAATTCGTACTGGCGAGCGCGGAGACGCCGCCGTATGAGACCTAGCCTCTGGGGCAGAGGCAAGAAGTGACCACTGGAAAGGGAAGCACGACAAATGGACGCCAAACAGGTTCTCACGCTGATCAAGGAAAAGGACGTCAAGTTCGTCGACTTCCGTTTCACCGATCCGCGCGGCAAGTGGCAGCACACCGCCCGTATGGCTTCGGCCACCGATGAAAGCACCTTCGCCGATGGCGTGATGTTCGACGGCTCCTCGATCGCCGGCTGGAAGGCGATCAACGAGTCCGACATGATCCTGATGCCCGACACGTCGACAGCCGTGCTCGATCCCTTCGCCGCCCAGACGACGCTGATCATCGCCTGCGACGTCGTCGAGCCCTCGACCGGCCAGCTCTATGCCCGCTGCCCGCGTTCGACCGCCAAGCGCGCCGAGTCGTTCCTGAAGTCGGCCGGCGTCGGCGACACCGCCGTGTTCGGCCCCGAGCTCGAGTTCTTCGTGTTCGACGACGTGCGCTTCGACGTCTCGATGGGCGGCAGCTTCTACAAGGTCACCTCGAGCGAATCGCCGTGGAACACCGGCGCCGAGTACGAAGGCGGCAACATGGCCCATCGCCCGGGCGTCAAGGGCGGCTACTTCCCCGTCCAGCCGGTAGACTCGAGCAATGACCTGCGCGCCGAGATGATGTCGGTCTGCACCGACATGGGACTGGTCATGGAGATCCACCACCACGAGGTGGCGCCCTCGCAGAACGAGCTCGGCTTCCGCTTCGACACGTTGGTGAAGACCGCGGACAACGTGCAGAAGTACAAGTACACCCTGCACAACGTCGCCCACAGCTACGGCAAGACGGTGACCTTCATGCCGAAGCCGCTCTATGGCGACAACGGCTCGGGCATGCACACCCACCAGTCGATCTGGAAGGACAACAAGCCGCTGTTCGCCGGTTCGGGCTATGCCGACCTGTCGGAGACGGCGCTGTACTACATCGGCGGCATCATCAAGCACGCCAAGGCGCTCAACGCCTTCTGCAACGCCAGCACCAACTCCTACAAGCGCGTCATTCCGGGCTTCGAGGCGCCGGTGCTGCTGGCCTACTCCTCGCGCAACCGCTCGGCCTCGTGCCGCATCCCCTACTCGGCCTCGCCGAAGGGCAAGCGCGTGGAAGTCCGCTTCCCCGATCCGTCGGCCAACCCGTACCTCGCCTTCGCGGCGATGCTGATGGCCGGCATCGACGGCATCCAGAACAAGATCCATCCGGGCGACCCGATGGACAAGAACCTGTACGACCTGCCGCCGGAAGAGCTGACCAAGGTTCCGACCGTCGCGGGCTCGCTGCGCGAGGCGCTGAACGCGCTCGACGCCGACCGCACCTTCCTCACCAAGGGCGGCGTGTTCACCGACGACCAGATCGACGCCTACATGGAGCTCAAGTGGGAAGAGGTCTACAACTGGGAGCACCAGCCGGCGCCGGTCGAATACAAGATGTACTACTCGATCTGAGCGACACTGCAGATCGACGGAAAGGGGGCCTTCGGGTCCCCTTTTTTGCGCGGCAACCGACGACTGTCACCCGGCGCGGGGGTTACCCCGCGCTAACCGAAGCGGGGGGCCATTCAAGCGACAGGAAAGGTCCCTCGCTGCGCTCGGGATGACATCTCGTTCGAAACGTCGACAGGGCCTGCGAAAGCGGGCCCTTCTTCTTTGCCGGGATGCGTGCGATTTTCCCGCGCCACGGAGGACGACGCGATGAGCTGGATGGACGAGGCGATGAAGGATCTGCGGCCCTGGATCGGCCGCGTGCGCACCGTCGAGGACGATGTCGGACTGATGGCCGTGCGCCGCGCCGCCGGCGCCTTCAATGTCGATCCGGCGACGTTCACGCGCGGCACCGAGCTGCCGCCGCACTGGTTCACCTTCTTCGGCGTCGAGACGGTCCTCCAAAGCGACATCGGGCCCGACGGCCATGCCAAGAAGGGCGTCGTGCTGCCGCCGATCCCGATGCCGCGCCGCATGGGCGCCGGCCGCCGGGTCAAGGTCATGGGCTGCCTGCGCGCCGGCGAGCCCGCCCTCAAGAAGGCCGAGGTCGCCGACATCGTCCCCAAGAGCGGGCGCTCGGGCGACATCTTCGTGCTGACCATGCGCCACACCTACGAGCAGGCCGGCAAGACGCTCGCGATCGACGAAATGGACGCCATCTACCGGCCGGCGGTGCCGGCGGGCCAGAAGACCACGGCGACCGTGCCTACCCAGGCGCGCACCGACCATGCTTGGAGCGAGCGCACCGAGCTCACCAACACGCTCAACTTCCGCTTCTCGGCGATGACCTGGAACGCGCACCGCATCCACTACGACGGCGACTACACGCGCAGCGAGGAAGGCTACCCTGCCCTCGTCTCCAACGGCGGCCTGTCGATGCACCTGATGGTCGATGCCGCGCTCGCCCACGCCAAGGGCACGCTCGCCGGCTACACCACGCGGCTCGTCCATCCGCTGTGGGTCGGCGATTCCATCGAGGTGCGCGGCGAGGCGCAGAAGGACGGCAAGCTCAGGATCTGGGCGGCCGACAAGAACGGCGTGCTGTGCGGCGAGATGGACCTGGAGTTCGCGCAATGAATGGCGGCCCCCTTGACGGCGTGCGCGTCGTCGACCTGACGACGGTCGTGGTCGGGCCGATCTGCACGCGCACCTTGGCCGACTACGGCGCCGACGTGATCAAGGTCGAGGCACCGGCCGGCGACCTTTTGCGCACCATGGCGCAGGGCAACCGCAATCCCGGCATGTCGGGCAAATTCATCAACTTCAACCGCAACAAACGCTCGATCGTTCTCGATTTCAAACAGCCTGAAGGGCTGGAGGCGATGAAGCGCCTGATCGCGCGCGCCGACGTGTTCGTGAGCAACGTGCGCCCCGAAGGGCTGGCTCGCGCCGGGCTCGACTACAAGAGCCTGGCGCCGAAGAACCCCAGGCTGATCCATTGCTCGATCCTGGCTTTCGGCCGGGGCGGTCGCTACTACAACCGGCCGGCCTACGATCCCATCGTGCAGAGCCTGTCGGGCGTCGCGGGTACGCTGGCCCGAGCCACCGGTGAGCCGCGCTTCGTGCCCATGGTGATGAGCGACCACACCAG
>JAJFBI010000425.1 GCA_020697385.1 Microvirga sp.
ATCGGACGTGAATTCGAACTCACGTCCGATGCTTTAAGTTTTTGGTTTGACGCATCTTTTCACGCAAAACCGGTGCCCACTTTTGCGTTCGATGCTCTAAGCCTTTCCGAGGCAGCGTCTTCAAATCTCCAAACAAAAATGGCCGCAGCAAGTGCGGCCATTTTTATTGATGAGCAATGCAGTCTCAGATGATGTAGTCAAACCTCATGTCGGACGCGAGACCGGCATTCTTGAGCACAACGCCCGTTTCGAAATTGCCGTCCGCGTTGAGGTCGGAGATCAGGAAGCCCTTGTCGGTCTTGGGGTTGTAAAGGAACACGTGCCTGACATTAGTGTCGCCGTACAAGAAGTCGGCATCGGAGGCAGCCGTCGCGATGGAGCGGGCATCCGTATTGACCTCACGGTAATTGCTCTTGGTGCCTTTGATCTTCATGTCGATGAAGTCGAAGGAGCGGTTCCAGTCCAAGATCGTGTCGGCGGTGCTGGAGGTGATGCCCGAGTCGCCCCTTTCAAAGAAGAACTCGTCTTCTCCCGCTCCGCCGGCCAGCGTGTCGCGCCCTTTGCCGCCGGACAGAAGATCGTCACCGAAGCCGCCGGAGAGATAATCGAGACCGGACCCGCCATAGAGGTCGTCCCGTCCGTCAGCACCGTAAAGATCGTCATGGCCGGCGCCGCCGATCAGGTAGTCGTCTCCGAAGCCGCCATCGATCGTATCATGATCCCAGCCGCCGAAGATGTCGTCGTGCCCATCCCAGCCGTATATCAGATTATCGCCGTCATAGCCGTAGATGGTATCCGAGCTATCAAAGCCCTCGATAGTCTCGTCGAAATCATCCCCGTAGATGGTCGCCATCGTTGTCTCCGCAGTCATCTGTTGCCGGGCTGCTCTCTTTGCGAGACCCGCCGAAGGTTCAGGCCCAAGTTGTGCCACAGGGCGGTTAACCCCTCGTGACTGCATCATCGGACAGGATGGCTGAATGGTGGCAAGGCGGACCGTTCATCGGCACCGTTCATCGGCTGTATAGCTCCCGGCCTGGTCGCGCACCGAGATCATGATGAACGATTGGTAAAGATTGAGCCGGGAAGCGAAGATGTTCTCGCTATCCTGTGGAGGAGGGGCCTCCGTCGGCAAAGAGGCTGGCGCGCATGCCGTGAGCGCCAGCCTCTTCGAATTTTCATTAATGTTTCGGCTGCCCGTCTACGGATCAATAAACGTCGTAGGGGCGATAGGGGCGCTCGTATCCGTCGTCATAATAGTCTCTCGGCCTGCGATCATATTCGCGGTAGGACCTGCGGTATCCGTCGTCGTATTGCCTGGGCCGCTCCTCGTACCGTCTCGGGCCTCGATCCCGTCCTTGGGCGATATAGGAGCAGCGCTTGGCGACGCCGGGAGCTGGATCGCCGAACACCCGGTTGGAGCAGGGGACGCCGCCGTCCCTGACGAAGACCTCGACGCTCCGACCGGGGATGCCGTAGATCACGCGGGTCGGATAGGGAACGCGGCAGAACCCGTTCTCCCGTGCGCAAGGCACCAAGCCTTGAGCCTGTGCTCCTGACGGTATTCCGACGATGGCGCCACCGATGAGCAAAGCGGTGGCCAAAACTGCACGAAACATGGTCCGTTCTCCATTCCAGGTGTACCGATGTACGCCTCTCATGATGAACGCAGCAGTAATGGCGCGCGTTCACGGCCTGGAGATGCGGCGAAGAATTCGATGGGCACAGTGACCGCTTACCGCCACACGCTTGGGAACGACGCTGGGGGATCGTCGTCATTGGCACCTGCGACCGGCCGGGGCTTGATCATCACCAGCGGCAGTATGGCGTGGGAGAACAGTTTTGCGGTGCAGTAAGACAAGGCCTGAGTCATCGAACCCTCCGTCGCGGACAGCCGAAAACTAGCCCTAGATGGATCGGCCCGATGTGCTCCTTCGCACCCTGCTTATGAAACGGCCTGACGCGCCAGATCGGAAGTGTGCCTCCGATGCAGCCGAAGCCGCCATTTGGCTTCGGCCTGAGCCGTGTTGTCGTTCACGGCCTCCGTCGATCCGCTCGTCATGTGAGCCATCGGCAAGAGGCCGTCCGTAAAGGCTTTGTCGGTGCAGGCAGAAATCAGGATTCGCATGGTCAGCCTCCCCCAAAGGCTAGGATCAGCTTACGATCTTGTTTCGATTTCGGGTGCACTCGGAGGAGGTAGCCGCGCTGCTCTGGGGGAGTAGTCGGTCGGGTGACGCTTCTAGAGCATCGAACGCAAAAGTGGACACCGGTTTTGCGTAAAAAGATGCGTCAAACCAAAAACTTAAAGCATCGGACGTGAGTTTGAATTCACGTCCGATGCTTTAGGCGTTGGCTTCTTCGATCTCGCTGCTCAGCGCCAGCCACTCCTCTTCGACCGTCTCAAGGGTAGACGCGGCCTCCGCGCGCATTCTGGACAGCTCGGAGGCCTTTGCCGGGTCCTTCTGGAAAGCGGTACCGTCGGCGAGTGCCGCATCGACCTTGCCGATGACGTCCGTGAGTTTGGCCATCCGGTTTTCGAGCGCCTCCAGCTTCTTGCGCAGGGGGGCGAGCGCCGCCCGGCGTTCGGCAGCGGCCCGGCGCTCGTCGGTTTTGGAGGCCGTGGGAGCCTGCTGCTTGTCGGAGCGCTTCTGCGGATCGAGCTCTCCCGAGAGGACGAGCTGGCGGTAATCGTCCATGTCGCCGTCGAAGGGTTTCACGCTGCCGTTGCCGACGATCCAAAGCCGGTCGGCGCAGGCCTCGATCAGAAAGCGGTCGTGGCTGACCAGGATGACCGCGCCCGTATAGTCGTTGATCGCCTCCATCAGGGCCGTGCGGCTGTCGATGTCGAGATGGTTCGTCGGCTCGTCGAGGATGAGCAGGTGAGGGCCGTTGAAAGCGGCAAGCCCCATGAGCAGGCGCGCCTTCTCGCCGCCTGACAGGGCGGAGACGGGCGTGTCAGCCTTCGCACCGGGAAAGCCGATCTGCGCCGTGCGGGCGCGGATCCTGGCGACGGGCGTATCGGGCATGCGCTCTGCCACGTGGTCGTAGGCGGTGGCCTTCGGGTTCAGCTCGTCGAGCTGGTGCTGGGCGAAATAGGCCACATCCATGCGGGTCGGCGTACGCATCGCGCCCTTCATGGGCGCGAGCCTGCCGCCGACGAGCTTGCAGAAGGTGGACTTGCCGTTGCCGTTCGAGCCGAGAAGCGCGATCCGGTCGTCCGGCGAGATCGTGAGGTTGAGGCGGTCGAGGACGATGCGCTCGCCATAGCCGACGGCGCCGCTTTCCACCGTGATCAGCGGCGGCGCGGCGGGGCGCTCGGGCCCTGGCAGGTTGAAGGGCAGCACGTCGTCCTCGACGATGGTCGTTATCGCCTCCATCTTCTCCAGCCGCTTCACGCGGGACTGCGCCTGCCGGGCCTTGGAGGCCTTGGCCTTGAAGCGGTCGACGAAGGCCTGGAGATGCTTGCGCTCGGCTTCCTGCTTGGCGGCCGCCTTTGCAGTCAGCTCACGCTTTTCCGCGTATTGCTTGGCAAAGGACGTATAGCCGCCGCGATAGATCGCGAGCTTGCCCCGGTCGAGATGGAGGATGTGGTTCACGCAGGTGTCGAGCAACTCGCGGTCGTGGCTGATGACCAGCACGGTATGCGGATAGCGCCCGAGATAATCATAGAGCCAGAGCGTGCCCTCCAAGTCGAGGTAGTTGGTCGGCTCGTCGAGAAGCAGCAGATCGGGTTCGGTGAAGAGCACGGCGGCGAGCGCCACGCGCATGCGCCAGCCGCCGGAAAAGTCCGAGCAGGGGCGGTTCTGCGCCTCGGCATCGAAGCCCAGTCCGTGAAGGATGGCGGCCGCGCGGGCTGGGGCCGAATGGGCCCCGATATCGGTGAGCCGCGTCTCGATCTCGGCCCGGCGTAGGCCATCCGCGGTTTCGGCCTCGGTCAGGAGAGCGGCTCGCTCCTTGTCGGCGGCCAGCACCACCTCGATCAGGGTCTCGGGGCCGCCCGGCGCCTCCTGGGCGACGGCGCCAATCTTCATGCCGCGGGGCAGGGTGACGGTGCCGCTCTCGGTGGCGAGATCGCCCTGGATAATCTTGAACAGGGTGGTCTTGCCCGCACCGTTGCGCCCGACGAGGCCCACCTTCGCGCCGTCAGGCAGGTTGAAGGAGGCGTGGTCGAGGATCAGCCGGTCGCCGATGCGGTAGGTCAGGTCGTTGACGTGAAGCATGCCGCCTTTTGGCGCGGGACGGCCGCGCTGGCAAGGTGTCTGGACGGCTTGACCACTTTGCCGCTGCCTTGCGGAAGGCCTGTGCCATAGCCGGAATCGCCAGTGACAGGATCCTCAAGGCTTGACAAAGGGATATGGCATCTCTTCCGTACCGAAAATGCGGGATCTATGGTATAGCCAAGATATCGTGCAGGGAGGACACCGATGGGGCGGCTCACCGGGATCAAGTTGTTCAAGGGGCTGGAGATAGACCTTGCGCCTTTCGAGACGCGGGCCAATTGGCGCCGTTTCGATCCCGAGGAGGTTGTGGTCGACTTCGACGAGCCCTCGACAGACGTGTATTTCCTTCTCACCGGAGAGGTGCGGGTTCTCATGCGCACGGCCTCCGGCAAGGAGGTCATCCTCCACGAGATGAAGCCCGGCGACCTGTTCGGCGAGCTGGCCGCTCTCGATGGCGTTCCGCGCTCCGCCAACGTCACGGCGCTCACCCGGGGCGAGGCTTGCGTGATGCCGGCCTCCGTCTTCAAGGAGCT
>JAJFBI010000426.1 GCA_020697385.1 Microvirga sp.
TCCGGCGCGTCGTCGAAGAGGTCATCCTCGATGTCGCTGAGCGGCACCAGATCGTGCAGCGCCACATGGACGCTGCGGCTGCGGCGCATCTCCTCCCGTTCGGCATGCAGGAACAGGCGGCTCAAGGATGCCAGCAGGGATGGGTCGTCCCAGGTGGCCCGGAAATGCTCCTCCCCATACCAGCCGGCGCTGTTCCTGTCGGTGAGCCAAAGGGCGAGCGCCTTGGCGGCAAAGCCTGAGCGGCGCATCCGGGCCGAGGCCTTGGCGAGCAGCACACGGGCGGCCGCATAGGCTCCGTTCAGGGAGCGCCAGTCGGCGGGAAGAACCCGGCCGTGGCCGAACATGCGGCGGCGGGTTTCGGGCCGCTCCACGGTGTAGCCGTGCAGTCCCATCCACATCCGCTCTCCCTCAACGCTGCCCCAGAGCCGGCGCAGCTCCTTGGGCTGGAGCCGCCAGAGGGCGGCCATATCCCCAACTCCGGCGCGGGCGAGCCGTGCCGCATTGCCCCGCGCGATGCCGGGGATGTCCGTAAGATCGAGAGAGAGCAGGGGGCCGGGCAGATCCTCGGGGTAAAGCGCCACCAGACCGTCGGGCTTCTGCATCTCGGCGGCGATCTTGGCCAGCAGGTCGTTGGGCCCCAAGCCCACCGAGCAGGTGAGGACGGGACCGATCCTGGCGGCGATGACGTCTTTCACCTGCTGTCCAATTCGAAGTGCGTGAGGCCATTCCGAAGGCATCAGTGCACAGACCATCTCGTCGATGGAGCAGGCTTTGGCTTCGCGGCTAACGGCGATCAGCCCGGTATGCTCCGAAGCGACAGGAATGACCCCAACGGGCCGGCCGCGAAGATGCCCGCTCCAGACCTGTCGGTTTGCGCATCGCCATCCACCTCTCGTGCTTCGTGAACAAAGCAAGAACACGAGCTTGGCAGCGAGTCGAGGGCCGGATCTGTGGATAACGGGGATGAGTCTCCGGGAGTAATCCGCCTTTCTCTGAGGAACCAAGGCCCTGGACAGGTGTTCTCGTTCCAGAACAAAACTAGAACAATAGGAGTCCTGCATGTCTTCGCACGGCAAAGTGAATTCCGGTGCTTCCGTTAACCATAAGCATTCCGTAGAGGCAGTTAATCCGAAGACCCATCCCGATCCTTCCGACAACCAGATCAAGGATCCGGAGGATTGGGTGACGGGCGACGAACCGATGACTGGCGCCCAGGCATCCTACCTCAAGACCCTGTCCGAGCAGGCGCACGATCCGAAGGCTTTCGATCCCAACCTCGACAAAGCCGAGGCCTCGAAGCGGATCGACCAGCTCAAGCAGAAGCAGGGTCACTGACAGATCAAAGAAGCACGTCATGGCCGGGGCTGTCCCGGCCATTTCAATTCTGGAAGCGCGGTGCTTCCCAGCATCGAGATCACCGGCACAAGGCCGGTGATGACGGGCAAGGGCCGAGGCCGTTGGAGCTTGGCCAAAATCGAACGGCTCAGCCCTTTCGCAACCCTCCCGGCATCACCACATTATCCCTCAAGAGCATCATGCTCGCAGGGATGAGACATAAGACGATGATGAATTTAGCTTCTCGCCGCAGCCGGGTGATGATTGCCCTGGCAGCCGCTCTGGTCTTTGCCGGAAGTGCGGCCGAGGCCCGCGTCGGGCGGGGCGGAGGCAGCTTCGGCTCGCGCGGCTCACGCACCTACACGCCGCCGCCGGCCACGCGGACGGCGCCCGATGCCGCAGCCCCGATCCAGCGCTCGCAGGTTCCGAACCAGGGCCCCAACGTGACCCGTCCGGGTGCCCCGGCGCCCAACGTGGCGCAGCCACGCCGCTTCGGCTTCGGCACGGGCCTGATGGCCGGCCTGTTTGGCGCTGGCCTGCTCGGCATGCTCATGGGCAACGGCTTCTTCGGCGGTCTCGGTGGCCTGGCCTCCATCTTCGGCCTTCTGCTCCAGATCGGCCTCGTGGTCCTGCTGGTGTCGTTCGCCATGAAGTGGTTCCGCCGCCGTCAGCAGCCGGCCTACGCAGGTCCGGGCCAAGAACAGCAGGGCTACGCCCGCTCCATGGGCGGCAGTGTGCCGCCTGCCGGTGGACGACCCATGAGCGGCGGCCTTGGTGGTTTGGGTGGGCTTGCCGGCGGTCTGGGCGGAGCGCTCGGCGGTATGTCCAAAGGAACGCAGGGCTCACAGCAGCGTCCAGGCGTACGGGATGAGATCGGCATCGGCGAACGTGACTACGCGGAGTTCGAGCGCGGTCTCGTCGAGATGCAGGACGCCTATTCCCGTGAGGACGTCGCCAAGCTCTGGACGCTCGCAACCCCTGAAATGGCGGGCTACATCCAGGAGGAGCTGAACGACAACAGCGCCCGTGGTGTCGTGAACAAGCTGTCTAACGTGCGCCTCAACCAGGGCGACCTATCGGAAGCCTGGCGTGAGGGCGCGACGGATTACGCCACTGTCGCCATGCGCTTCAGCATCACCGACGTGATGGTGGATCGTGCTACTGGACGTGTTGTGGAGGGTGATCCGAACAAGGTCGAAGAGGCGACCGAGCTCTGGACCTTCCGTCGCGATCAGGGCGGCGCCTGGAAGATCTCGGCGATCCAGCAGGCCTAAAGCAGACTCTATAGCAATACGAAAGCGGCCGGTTTTCACCGGCCGCTTTTTTGTTTGCATCAGAGAGCGAACGATTACTCTGCGGCCTGACGGCGACCCGCATGCGAGCCCTCGCGCACCTCTTCGATGATCTTGTTCACGAAGGCGTCGAGGTCACCGGGATTGCGGCTGGTGATGAGGCCGTGATCAGTCACGACCGTCTCGTCCCGCCACTGCCCGCCGGCATTGATCACGTCTGTCTTGATCGAATGATAGGACGTGCACTTCTTGCCCTTGATGATGCCGGCCTCGATGAGAAGCCAGGGCGCATGACAGATCGCCGCCACGGTTTTTCCCGAGGAATAAAAGGCGCGGATGATCTCGATGGCCTTCGGCTCAACGCGCAGCTTGTCGGGATTGATCTGTCCGCCGGGCAGCACGAGCGCATCGTAATCCGCCGGGTTCACATCCTCGATGTCCTTATCGACGGAGACTGTCTTGCCCCAGTCGTTTTCGTCCCAGCCATAGATCTTGCCGGACTTCATGCGCGACTTGGGCGCTGCGACCTCGACCGTCGCACCGGCATCCGAGAGTTTCTCCTGAGGCACCATAAGCTCCGACTGCTCGAAGCCGTCGGTCGCCATGATGAGGATCCTGGCCTGCTTGATGTCAGGCATGGTGCTTCTCCATTGTTTTCGGGAACTGCTTGGGAACGGGCGAGGTGCGGCAGGGTTCCACCAATGCTCCGATCGGAACCCCGGTGGCATGCGCCTGTTGACCTCACAACAGAGGTCAAGTTGAGGAAGACACGATGGTCAATCCAGGACAGCCGACGAACGAGCCGTTGCCCGGCGGAAACATCCCGAGCGAGGTGCCGCCAGGAACCATTCCTGACGAAGAGCCGGATATCGGCCCGACCGGACCGCGCACGCCGTATCCGGTGAACGATCCCGGGATCAACGATCCGAAAGGTCCGGGCTCCGAGCCTGATTACCTGCCCGGCAACCCGACGGATCCCGGCACCCGCTATTGAGCGGAGATGACAATCTGAGCGGGTTTGAGGATAAGCCCGCTCAGATTTCGATAATGGCGTAGGGCTTGCCGGTGGGCTTTTCGATGTGCTTGGCCACATTGTAGACCGGCTGACCGCCGGGCGTGCGGCCCTCAAAGCGGCCGCGATGGGCATGACCATGCACGATGGCATTGACCTTGAAGCGATCGATGGTCTCTGCCAAGCGCGATGAGCCCAAAAACGGGTAGATCTCCAGCGGCTCGCTCTCGATGGTGTCGGTGACGGGGGCATAGTGCAGGATGACCATGGATCGCTTGGCGCGCACCTGTCGCATGGCATTTTCCAGCCGCAGCGTCTCGTTCATGGTCTCGTTGACGAACTGTTTCATGGCGGGCTCGCCGAAATAGCCGAGCATGCGCCGTCCGAAGCCACCGGCAAATCCCTTCACGCCGACGAAACCCACGCCGTCGATCTCCACCGACTGGCCGTCGAGCAGCTTCATGCCGGCATCGCGCAGAATGTGCGCCACCTCTTCGTGTGCGCCGCATTCATAATCGTGATTGCCAAGGACGCCGACGACGGGGATTGAGCAGGCCTTCAGGTCCTGCGCCAGAAGCTCTGCTTCTTTCGGCTTGCCGAGATCCGTCAGGTCACCGGCGAGCACCAGCACATCCGCCTCCCGGGAGATCTCCCCGAACAGCTCGCGGTAGGATTCGGCATTGTCTTCACGAACGTGAAGGTCGCCCATGGCTGCGACCTTCAGGGTTGCTTGCAAGGGTGTTTGTACGTCACTCATTCCGCCATTCACCTTCGCCGCCTACATCGGCAAAGCCCCATTCCTTCACGTCG
>JAJFBI010000023.1 GCA_020697385.1 Microvirga sp.
GCCGATGCAGTCGGCATAGGCGCGAGACAGCTCGACGGTCTTGGCGAGATAAGGCTCGTAGATCGAAAACTCACTCTTCGACCGCGCCTCGATCCAGGCTGACTGTGCTACGGTGCGGAGAGCCGCACGCTCCTGGATCAGGGACGCAGGCACGCGGCGATGATGCTCAAAGGCATGCCGGGTCTGCTCGACCATGCGGCGCTCGGGCGCGTCTGCCGGGAGACCTTCCAGGCCTCGCTCGGCCTCTTCGAGCGCCTTTTCAGTCTCGGACGCCAGAAGCAGGTCGCGAGCGATGCGGGTCAGGGTCGCGATCTGATGGCCACGGGTTTCCGCGCCACCGGCCGGCATCATCGTCCGCGAATCCCATGTGAGCAGGGAGATCGCGTTCAGCACGTCGTTGACGGCGGCAATGCGCTCCTGGAGCGCCGCAAGGGAAGCTTGTTGTGTCATCGTTTCGGTCTCTTGATCAGTCCGTGCCGCCCGTATTCAGATGGCATGCGGAAAAGCGGCCGGGTCCGATGGCCGCCAAAGGAGGTGCCTCCCGCTTGCAGCGCGGACCTGCGAAGGGACAGCGGGGGTGGAAGTGGCATCCGCTCGGCGGATTGAGCGGAGACGGTATTTCGCCCGCGATGGGACGGAAGTTCTTTCGCCCCACACCTACCCTTGGGACGCTCTCAAAGAGCGCTCGGGTATAGGGATGGTTCGGATTGGCATAGAGCTCCGCCGTCGGCGCCAGTTCAACGATGCGGCCGAGATACATGATCGCGACCCGGTCGGAGACATGGCGCACCACGCCGAGATCGTGACTGATGAAGATGCCCGTCAGGTCGAGATCGCGGCGCAGGTCCATGAACAGGTTGAGGACCTGCGCCTGGATCGAAACATCGAGGGAGGCCACCGGTTCGTCAAGAACCAGAAGATCGGGCTTCATCGCAAGCGCGCGCGCAATGGCAATGCGCTGCCTTTGCCCTCCTGAGAACTGGTGAGGAAAGCGCCTGCGATAGCTCGGGTCGAGCCCGACGCGACCGAGCATGTCGGCCACGTAGGAGTCCGCGTCCCGTCCCTTCACGATGTTATGCGCCACCGGCCCCTCGGCCACCGTGTCACCGATCCGGATACGCGGATTAAGGCTTGCAAAGGGATCCTGGTGGATCATCTGGACCCGGGTGGTGAGTTTCTGCGTACGTCGCCCCTGCTCTTTCGCAACAGGCGCATTGGCAAAGAGAACCTTGCCGTCGCTCGGTGTATAGATTCCCGCGATCATGCGCCCGAGAGTCGATTTCCCGCAGCCGGATTCGCCGACAAGGCCCACGACCTCGCCTTTGCCAACACTGAGGCTGACATCCGTTACCGCGCGCACGATCTCGACCGACCGGCCGGCGCCGACGAGGCCTGCGATCCGCTCCCCGAGATTGGGACGCTTTACGAAGCGCTTCGATACGTGGTCGATGTCAAGGAGAGCGGCTGGCATGAAACGGGCTCGATTGGATAATGGCAGAGGGCGGTGCGTCCGTCCTCGAACTTCTGGACAGGCGGAGTGGTGGTGCAGGCAGGCCCGGCCTTGGCGCAGCGGGGCGCGAAGGCACAGCCTTGCGGCAGGTTCGCCAAGGATGGAGTCGATCCGGGAACTTGCGGGAGCTTTGTGCCCGGCTCGTGCTCAGCCGGGACCGAGGCCAGAAGCCCTGCCGTGTAGGGGTGACGCGGAGACCCGATGACATCCGCAGCCGGGCCGCTTTCGACGACACGCCCCGCATACATGACGCAGATGTCGTCCGCGAGGCTCGAGACCACGGCGAGATCGTGGGTAACCCAGACGAAGGCGGTGCCGGTTTCATCCGCAAGGCGGCGAACCTCGGCGAGAATCTGGCCTTGGATCGAGACGTCGAGAGCCGTGGTCGGCTCATCGGCGATGATGACCGCCGGGCTGTGCAGGAGCGCGATCGCGATGGCCACACGCTGACGCATGCCGCCGGAAAGCTGATGCGGATAGGCTTCGAGACGCTCCTCCGGGCTTGGAATGCCGACCTTCGCGAGAGCATCGCGTGCTCGCGCACGGGCAACCTTGCGGGATACCCTGTCGTGCGCCCGCACCGCAGCGATCATCTGCGTCCCGATCTTCAACACCGGGTTCAGCGTCATCATCGGGTCTTGGAAGACCATGGCGATCTGGGCGCCGCGGACCTGGCGCATGGCCTCGCCCTTGAGGCGAGTGATGTCTTTGCCGTTGAGAAGAACCTCGCCACCGGCGACCTGACCGGGCGCCTCGATCAAGCCGAGGATCGAATACCCCGTGACACTCTTGCCGGATCCGGATTCACCAACGAGCCCCAGAATACGCCCGCGAGCGACCTCGAAGCTGACGCCGTCCACAGCCTTGAGCACGCCGGCCCGTGTCTGGAACTGCGTCTGAAGATTGTTGACGCGAAGAACGGCATCGCTCATCGGCTGTTCCTCGGGTTCAGAACGCTGCGGACCTGATCGCCCACGAGATTGATGGCGACAACCGTCAGCATCAGGGCGATGCCGGGATAGATCGAGATCCAGTAGCGGCCTGACAGCAGGAACTGGAATCCGTTGGAGATCAGGGAGCCGAGCGACGGCTGGGTGATCGGCAACCCGAGCCCCAGGAAGGACAGCGTCGCCTCGAGCGCGATGGAATTGGCCACCTGCACCGTCGCCACGACGATCAAGGGTGGCAGCGCGTTGGGAAGCAGATGGCGGAACAGCACGTGGCGAGCCGGAAGCGGCGTCGACAGGGCAGCCTCGATATAGTCCTTGCGCCGTTCGGCGCTCGCCGCGCCATGGGTGGTGCGGGCAAAATAGGCATATTGCGCAGCGACCAGCGCGGCCACGAGCTGCATAAGTCCCTGCCCCAGCATGGCCACGAGGACCAGTGCCAGAAGGATGGCCGGCAGGGAGAGTTGCAGGTCGATGACGCGCATGATCAGCGCCTCAATGCGACCACCATAATAGGCAGCAATAAGGCCGACTGTCGTGCCAAGGAGCAAAGCCAGGGTGCCGGCCATGACTCCGACGATCAGGCTGGTGCGCAACCCGTAGAGGATCGCAGAGAAAACGTCCCGACCAGCGGCATCGGTGCCGAGCCAATGGACATAGCCGCCGGAACCGACCTCACCGGGCTCGAGCCGCGCATCGAACAGGTCGAGGGTGCCCTGGTTGTAGGGATCCTGAGGCGCCACGAAGGGCGCGAAAACGGCCATGAGCACCACGACCACGACCACGATCAGAGCGGCAACGGCGACAGGGCTCCGGCGAAAATCCGACCAGAAGTTGGACAGGCGCGTCCAACCGTTCTCTGCCGGCAAAGGGAGTGCGGGAGAATGGCTCATGACGCAGCCTTTACGCGAATGCGCGGATCGAGCTGGCCGTAAATGAGATCGACCACGAGATTGATCATGACGAACAGGAATACCACAAGGATGAGATAGGCGACCATTACGGGACGGTCGAGCACAGTGATGGAGTCGATGATCAGCTTGCCCATGCCGGGCCAGTTGAAGACCGTTTCCGTCACCACCGCGAAGGCGAGGGTCGAGCCGAGCTCAAGACCGAAGACCGTCACGATGGGGATCGAGATGTTCTTCAGCACATGCAGGCCCACAACCTTGCCTTCGGAGAGCCCCTGCGCGCGAGCGAAGCGCACGTAATCGGAACTCATCACCTCGACGGTACCAGCCCGCGTCAAGCGGATGAGCAACCCGAGCTTGAACAATGCGAGGTTGAACGCCGGCAGCAGGATGTAGCTCCAGCCTTCCAGTGACGTGATCGACAGATTCATGCCGAGCACTTCCGTCGTCGGTCCGCGACCGCCTGAGGGCAGCCAGCCGAGTTCGACGGCGAACACCATGATGAGCAGCAGGCCGACCCAGAAGCTCGGTACGCTGAAGCCGAGCACCGAGAAGCCCATGATGGCTCTGGCGGAGAGTGAATCCGGTTTGTACCCAGCCCACAGGCCCAGCGGGATCCCGAGCAACGTGGCGATCAGCATCGCCGTCAGGGCGAGTTCCAACGTCGCCGGAAGGCGCGACAGGATCAGGCTGAGCACCGGCAGCCGGTAGATGAAGGACTCACCCAGATCGCCGTGGAGCATGTTGTTCATGAAGATGAAGTACTGCTCGAACAGGGGTCGATCGAAGCCGTAACGCTGGATCAGCGCCTCGCGAAGCGCTTGGTCGGATGCCGGATCGATCATCACGTCGATCGGGTTGCCGATGGCATAGACGCCCAGGAAGACGATGATCGACATGGCGATCACGACCATGAGGGCCTGCAGAACGCGTTGGATGAGAAAACCGATCATGCTGTCTCGTAAATCAACTTCAAACCTGGAAGGTCAGGCGACTGACACCCGGCACTCCATGACCACCAATGAAAAAGCCGGAGGAAAATTCGCTTTCCCTCCGGAAGAGATCAGCCGGGTCTTCCCGGCTGACGTTATAAGGATCAGCTCTTCGGCTTGATCTCGTAGGCCAGGGTTTCCTGATCGACGCGAGCCGGTATGGACAGCATGCCCTTCTTGGCCGCCCAGACCGTCTGGATCTGCACGGTCGGGATCAGGGCGCGGTCGTTCATGGAGACTTCCGTCACCTTCTCGAAGAGCGCGCGACGCTTCGTGTCATCCATGGTGCGTGCGCCTTCCTGCAGCAGCTTGTCCACTTCCGGATTGGAGTAGCCCTGCTTGTTGAAGGCGCCGAGGCCAATCTGCGGATCTGCCGTGTGAACGAGCGAGCCGTAGGTGTAGCTCGCTTCGCCGGTCAGCGTACCCCAACCGCTCATCCAGAGGGAGAACTCACCCTTCTGCTGGGCCGGGAAGAACACGGTTCCGTTCAGAGCATTGGCGTTCACCTTCAAGCCGGCGCGAGCCCACATTTGCGAGAGCGCCTCGCACACAGCCGCATCGCCCGGGAGACGGTTGTTGGTGCAGTGGAAGTCGATCTCGAAGCCCTTCGGGTAACCCGCATCCGCAAGAAGCTGCTTCGCCTTCGCCAGATCGTAGGGACGCTCAGGCAGGTTCTTATTGCCGCCGAAGAAGGTGGCAGGCATCAGCTGGTTGGCCGGACGGCCAAGACCCTCGAGCACGACGCGCACGAGCGTCTTGCGGTCGATGGCGAGATCCATGGCCTCGCGAACCTTGGGGTCACGCAATGGGTTGGCGTCGATCTCCTTGCCGTCGACCTTGACCTTCTTCGGCAAGGTCTCCTTCACGTTGGGCGTGAGGTTCAGGAAGTAGACCGAATCGGCCACGAAGGTGTCGACCGACTTGTCCTTCTGCATCGCGGCATAATCGGTGGCCGGCACATAGTTGACGAGGTCCACCTGGCCGGACTTCATCGCCGCCATGCGAGCCGGATCGCTCGGGATTTCCTTGCGGACCACCTTCTGCCAGGGCTGCTTTCCGCCCCAGAAATTGTCGTTGCGCTCCAGGACGAGGTCACCCTTCGGCTCCCAGGACACGAACTTGTACGGACCGGTGCCGATGGCAGCCTTGCCTGAGTTGAACTGCTCGTTACGAGCCTCCATGCCGACGTTCTTCGACACGACGAAGAGACGGATGAAATCGTTCGGCAGGGTCGGCGCCGGAGCCTTGGTCTTCACGTGCAGGGTGTACTTGTCGGCGACCTTCGTCTCCGCCACCTGCTTCGTGTAGATCGTCATGCTCATCGGGCCGGTGACGACCGGGATGCGGTCAATGGAGAACTTCACGTCCTCCGCGGTGAGCTCCGATCCGTCGTGAAACTTCACGCCTTCACGGATCTTGAACTCCCACGTCGTGTCGTCGATCGGCTTCCACGAGGTCGCAAGACCGGGCTTCAGGCCCAGGTTCTCGTCGGACATGACGACGGTATCAAAGATATGGCGCAGAGCCTCTGCCTGGCTGCCCAGGGTCGACCAATGCGGGTCGATTGAGTCCGGACCGGCGCGCAGACCCATGGTGAGAGTTTGTGCCGATACTCCGCCGCTAAGCACGGTGCCAAGGATGAGAGCTGCTGCGAGCGTTCCACCCAGCTTGAAGTTTTGTTTCAATTCACTTCCCCTCTTGCTAAGACCCTGGCTTTTCGTCCAAGGTGTTCTTATCGATTAGAACGGTAGGTCACCCGAGCAAGAAAAGTCAACAGCACCTTGCCTAAACTCCAGACAGCACCTGACGCTTATAGCGGCATCCGTTATGGTGAAACGGAACAGAGCCCTGATGAGCGCATCCTTGCCAACCTTGCGGGAGCGCTCGACCGCACGCTCTCTGTCCCGCTTGGCACGCAGCTGCGTGGACTGATCGAGTTTGGAATCGCCCTGGGCGAATTGCCCACCGGTCAGCGCCTGCCGTCCGTTCGAGAGCTGGCAGAGCGGGCAGGAATCGCCCACATGACTGTCGCGACGGTCTACAGGGAACTCCGCGAGTCAGGGCTGATCGAAGCGAAGCCCGGGGCCGGAACCTATGTAGGGGACGGGCACAACAGCGACAGCCTGCGCTCCCATGCTATCCGCAAGATTCAACGCCGCATCGAAGCGCTCTTCAATGAGGCCAAGCAGCTGGGCCTCGCGCCGTCTGTTGTCTCGTCGCTCGTGAACGCCCGCGCTGCGCGCGGCCCAACGCCGACGCGACCGCTACGCCTCGTGATGGTAGGCAATTTCGTCGAAACAACCCAGCAATATGCCAACCGCATTCAGGAGCATCTCGGCTCTGACGATACCATCGTCGTCACGACGGTGGACGCCCTGCATGCAGGAGAGGCATTTCCCCTGCCCTGCGACATTTGTATGACTCTCGCGCATCGCCGTGGCGAGGTCGAGCATCTCGTACCCAGCGGCATCCCGGTTATAGGCCTAAGCTTTATCCCGGCTGAGGAAACGCGGGCTCAACTCGCGATGCTGGATCCGATGGCGCGGGTTGGGCTCGTTTCGATCTTCCCCGAGTTTGCCGCCTTGATGAAGCCCGGCGTCCTGCGGTTTGCACCTCATGTGTCCGCGGTCGATGTGCGGCTGATCACGGCCCCCGATCTCGCAGCCTTTCTGACCCAGGTCGATGTGGCGATCTATGCCAGCGGCGCCGAATCCGCTGTTAAAAAACTTCTGCCGCCCGGGAGGCAGGCGCTGGAATTCCGTTATGTGCCGGATCCGCATGCAATCCGCGCCACGTTGCTGCCCGTGATCGAGCGCCTGCGCTCGTCCAACGAGACTCAAGAGGAAGAGCCTTCATGAAAATCAGTGAGATGAACTGGCTTCAGGTCGAGGAATACCTGAAGACGGATGATCGTGCCGTTGTCCCGCTGGGCTGCACGGAGCAGCATGCCTACCTGAGCCTATCCGTCGACAGCATCCTGGCCGAGCGTGTTGCCGATGAAGCTGCCGCACCGTTGGGCGTTCCGGTTTTCCCGGTTCAGGCCTATGGCATCACACCTTATTTCATGGCCTATCCCGGCACGGTATCGCTGAAGGCCGATACTTACCTGCGGATCATCACGGACATTCTCGATTCCCTGAAACGCACCGGCTTCCGCCGCATTCTCTTCGTCAACGGGCATGGCGGAAATACGCCGGGCCATACCGCAGCCATCGAATGGATGGGTGCGAATCCCGAATGCCGCGTGAAGTTCCACAATTGGTGGAACGCCCCGCGCACCTTCGAGAAGGTGAAGGAGATCGATCCGGTCGCGTCGCATGCCTCCTGGATGGAGAACTTTCCCTGGACGCGTCTGCCCGGCATTGAGCACCCGCCCCACCAAAAGGCGATGGTCGATCTGGAACGCATGCGGACCTTCGGCCCCGAGGGCGTTCGCGAGATCCTGCAGGACGGGAATTTCGGCGGATTCTTCCAGCGATCCGATGAAGACATGAACGCCATCTGGTCGGTGGCCATCGACGAGACCCGCGCCCTGATCGAGAATTGGTAAATGAACGAGAACACGATCCTGATCTGGGGCGCCGGCGCCATCGGCGGCACCCTTGGCGCCTATCTCGCCCGTGCGGGCGAGGATGTACTGCTCGTCGATATTGTCGAACCCCATGTGGAAGCGATGAAGCGCGACGGCCTTCTCATTGAAGGGCCTGTGGAAACCTTTCGCCAGCCTGTGAAGGCAGCCTTGCCGAGCGAGGTGACGGGGCAGTTCAAGCGCATCATCCTTGCGGTCAAGGCTCACCATACCCGCGATGCCGTTCGGGCTCTCAAGCCACACCTCGCTGAGGATGGCACCGTCCTCTCCGCGCAGAACGGGTTGAACGAGATCATCATTGCCGAAGAAATCGGTGCCGAACGCACCGTCGGGTGCTTCGTCAATTTCGGAGCCGACTGGCTGGAGCCCGGCCGAATCCTCTTCGGCAATCGGGCTGCGGTGGCTGTCGGCGGACTCGATGGGCAGGCGACCGATGCGGTACGCGACTATCACCGCCTGCTGTCGATCTTCGAACCGAAGGCCGTGCTCACCGAGAACATCTGGGGCTATCTCTGGGGCAAGCTCGGTTATGGCTCCCTGCTCTTCGCAACCGCGCTGACAAATGCCTCGATGTCGGAGAATTTGGCATCGGAGCGCCACTTCCCGGTCTACCACCGCTTGGGCCAGGAGGTCATGGCCGTGGCCAAGGCTCGCAACGTGAAGCCTCTGGGCTTCAATGGCTTCGACCCTGACGCCTTCATGCCGGGAGCGGATGAAGCCGACGCGAAGCGCTCCGTGGCAGATATGGCCGAGTTCAACCGGCACACGGCGAAGACCCACTCAGGCATCTGGCGCGATCTCGCCGTGCGCAAGCGCAAGACCGAGGTCGATGCCCAGATTGCCATCATTGGCACCCTTGGCCAGCAGGCAGGTCTCCCCATGCCTGCCATCAGGAAACTGGTTGAACTCATCCACGACATCGAGGATGGCCGCCGCGAACAATCCTGGTCCACTCTCGACGAGATGCTGACGCTATGAAACTCGACTTCACCAACCGCCGTGTCGCCGTCACCGGTGCCGCACAGGGAATCGGGCGCGGCATAGTCCAGTCTCTCGCGGCTGAGGGAGCCCATGTATGGGCCCTCGATCTGGACGAAGCCGGTCTGCGCGTCGCCGCCGAGGCTGGCGCGAAGGCAACTCGCACCCTCGACCTTGCGGATCGCCCTGCTGTTACCCGCGTCTTTTCCGATATGGCGGAGGCACTTGGCGGCATCGATATCCTCATCAATTGCGCCGGTGGCGTTCGCGGCCAGGTGGCGAAGCCCATTGAGGACGTGAGCGAGCAGGACTGGCTCGTTCTGTTCGAAGCGAATGTGCATGGCGCCTTCTGGTGCTCGCAGGCGGCAGCGCCTCACATGAAGCGAGGAAAGTTCGGGCGCATCGTCAACATCTCGTCCGGCGCCGGGCTGCGCCCGAGCCTCACCGGCATCCAGGCCTATACGGCCTCCAAGCATGCGCTCGTCGGTCTGACCAAGCAGCTCAGTTTCGAACTGGGTCCCTTCGGAATCACCGTCAATAGCGTGGCGCCAGGCTTCGTGCTGTCGAATCCGGCGACTCAGCGCCAGTGGGAGAGCTATGGGGCCGAGGGTCAAACCCGCCTCATTGAAAGCATCCACACCCGCCGTCTGGGCTATCCGCAGGATATCGCCAACGCCGTGATGTTTCTGGCATCCGATGCCGCAGCATGGATTTCAGGACAGATCATCTCCGTGGATGGCGGACGTTCCTGACCCCTGCGATCCTTCGATCATTCCAGAGAACGAATTGAGAGAACCATGGATGATATGAGCAGCCAGCCCTGGGCCTGGGATGAGCAGACCTGGCGCAACAAAGTGGACCATGTGCGCGCCGGACGCTCTCTGAAGCCTGCCCGGTGGAAGAATGGCGCCCGCTGCGCTGTCGCTCTCTCGTTCGATTCCGATCACGAGACGAACGAGTTGCGTGATGGCGGCAAGTCCATCGGACGCATGTCGCAGGGCCAGTATGGCAATCGCCAGGGTGTGCCGCGCATTCTGAACGCTCTCGCCAAATATGATGCCAAGGCGACGTTCTTCGTCCCGGCCGTTGCCGCTCTGCTGTATGAGGATGAGCAGCGCCGCGTCGTGGCGGAAGGTCACGAGATCGGCATTCACGGCTGGATCCACGAGCTCAACAGCCAACTGCCGTATGAGATTGAACGCGACCTGATGTTCCGCGCCGCCGATACCCTGGAACGGATCACCGGGGTACGTCCCGTTGGTCTGCGCACGCCATCCTGGGACTTCAGCCCCAGCACACTCCAGATTGAGCGCGAACTGGGATTGCTCTACGATTCCTCTCTCATGGCGGACGATGATCCCTACGAATTGCTGGAGCAGGGTGAAGCGACAGGCATCGTGGAACTGCCGGTGGAATGGATTCGCGATGACGCGGTCTATTTCAACATGCACCGATTCAACGGTCTTCGCCCACACACGCCGCCGACCGCCGTCTACGACATCTTCTTCCGAGAGTTTGAGCGAGCCTACGAGGAAGGCGGCTTGTTCCTGCTCACCATGCACCCTCATGTGACCGGCTACCGTTCGCGAATCTGGATTCTGGAGAAGCTTCTGGCGGAAATCACCCAGCGATCGGACGTGTGGGTGGCGACCCATGCCGAAATCGCTGCGTTCGTGAAGGAGCAATGCCTCTGATGTCATCTCCCGCACGGGCCAGGGATCTTGGCCTTGCCTGCGGCCGCCTGCCGTCGGGTGAGCTGAACAGCATCGCTGATATTCCAGGTGTTCGCGTCGGCCATCATACGCTTATGCACGGCGAGATCCGCACCGGGGTCACGGCCATCATCCCACATGGCGGCAATCTCTACCGCGAGAAGCCCGTAGCAGCCGTTCACGTGCTCAATGGCTTCGGCAAGAGCGCCGGCCTCGTGCAGGTGGAGGAGTTGGGAACGATCGAGACCCCGATCCTCCTGACCAATACGCTCTCAGTTGGCACCTGCTGCAGGACGCTGGTGCGCCACGCCATCGAGCACAACCCGGACATAGGCCGCACTACCGCGACGGTGAATCCGGTCGTGTTCGAATGCAACGACGGTTACTTGAACGATATCCAGGCCCTCGCCGTCATGGAGAATGATGCGCGTGCCGCTTTAGGGAGCGCTTCTCGTCAATTCGAGGTCGGCTCCGTAGGAGCGGGCTGCGGCATGAGCACGTTCGGCTTCAAGGGCGGCATCGGCACGTCATCCCGGCGCCTCGCGCTCGACGGACGCAATTACCACTTGGGTGTGCTCGTCCTGTCGAACTTCGGCCGTGCCGGCGATCTGCGCCTGCCCGACGGACGGGTGATCGCATCGCCCACGGCAGAGGCCGAGAAGCAGGCTTCCGAGAAAGGCTCGATCATCATCATCGCGGCCACGGATGTTCCATTGAGCGACCGACAGCTCAAGCGCGTCATTCGCCGTTCCGGTGTCGGCCTTGCTCGGCTCGGCTCGTTCTGGGGTCATGGCAGCGGCGACATTGCACTCGGATTCACGACCGCCAATCTTCTCTCGCACGACGAGAAGGCAGATCTGATCGGCATTCGCATCCTCAACGAGGATCGCATCGACCTGCTCTTCGAAGCGATGGCCGATGCCACGCAGGAGGCCGTGCTCGACGCGCTCGTCGCCGCCGGCTCCATGACCGGCCGGGACGGACATCACCGCCCTGCCCTGACCGACGCCTTTTAACCTTTCCCTGGAGGACACCTGACCTCATGACAAGCAGCACCACACCCGGCAGCGACTTTGCTCTTGCCATCCATGGCGGTGCAGGAACGATCCTGCGCAGCAAGATGACGCCCGAGCGGGAGGCCGCCTATCATGCAGGCCTGCGCCGCGCCCTCGAAGCGGGACGGCTCGTTCTCGCCGACGGCGGCAGTGCGCTCGACGCGGCCACCGCCGCTGTCATGGCTCTCGAAGACGAGCCGCTGTTCAATGCCGGACGTGGCGCGGTCTACACCTCCGCCGGCAAGCAAGAGATGGATGCTGCCGTCATGGATGGGCGCGATCGTTCCGCCGGCGCGGTTGCCGGAATCTGCGGCCCACGCAATCCAATCCTCGCCGCCCGCGCCGTAATGGAACATGCCGGCCCCGTGCTGCTGATCGGCGAAAGCGCCTTGGAGTTCTGCCGCCGACAAGGTTTGGCCTTTGAGGAGCCTTCGTACTTCTTTACCGAGCAGCGCTGGCAGGCCCTGCAGGAGACTCTTGCCATGCGCAAGAGCGGCGCAGAGGATCAAGACGAGTCGCGCAAGCACGGCACGGTGGGCGCAGTCGCCCGCGACGGGCATGGCAACCTAGCGGCAGCCACATCCACGGGCGGCATGACGGCCAAAGCGCCTGGGCGGGTCGGCGACAGCCCTGTCATCGGCGCCGGAACATGGGCTGACAACGAAACCTGCGCCATTTCGGCGACCGGGCACGGCGAGATCTTCATCCGCTATGCGGCGGCGCACGAGATCGCCTCCCGCATGCGTTATGCAGGCCAGTCTCTGGATCAGGCATCGCGTGCCGTCGTGATCGACATGCTCGCTCCGGCAGGCGGTTCGGGCGGGATCATTGCCGTGGATCACGCCGGCAATGTTTCGCTGCCCTTCAACTGCTCCGGCATGTATCGCGGCGTCGTCAGAGGAGACGGCAGGCTCCTGACGGGCATTTACGATGAACCTCTCGTCGATTTCCAAAGGGCCTAGATTCGCCAAAAATGAGACGAGGAAGCCGGTTCACCGCCGTTAATCCGACCCTATATGCCCTTGCCGAATTCGCTCGAACAGAGGAGACCGCCCATGTCACTGAACGACAATCCCGTGTGGTTCATTACAGGTTGTTCCACGGGTTTCGGAAGGGAGCTCGCTCAACTGGTGCTGCAGCGGGGCTGGCGCGCAGTGGTGACGGCCCGCGACGTGGGCCGGGTGCAGGACCTCACCCAGGGCCATGAAGACAGGGCTCTTGCCCTGTCACTCGACGTGACCAAGCCTGATCAGATCGCCTCAGCTGTGAAAGAGGCGGAGGACCGCTTCGGATCCATCGACGTTCTGGTGAACAACGCCGGCTACGGCTATCAATCCTCCATCGAGGAGGGTGATGACGCCGAGATCCGGGCTCAGTTCGACACCAACGTCTTCGGTCTCGCGGCTATGACCCGCGCCGTTCTCCCCGGCATGCGGGCCCGCCGCCGCGGGCACATCGTCAACATCTCCTCGCAAGCGGGCTTCATCGGGTACGAGGGCTCCGGCTACTACGCAGCAACCAAGCACGCCGTCGAAGGTCTGTCGGACTCGCTGTCCAGGGAAGTGGCTCCGCTCGGCATCAAGGTGATTTGCGTCGAGCCCGGGCCGTTCCGCACCGATTGGGCCGGTCGATCCCTGCAGCAGCGGCGCCCAATGATTGCCGATTACCAGGGCACGGTAGGTGCTAGGCTTGAAACCACCGCTAACTACAGTGGCAAGCAGCCCGGAGATCCCGTGCGGGCTGTGGAGGCCATCATCAAAGCGGTTGAGTCAGACAATCCGCCCAAGCATCTGGTGCTAGGCTCGATTGCTCTCGAAGGCATTCGGAACAAGCTGAAGGAGACCTTGGCCGAGATCGATACCTGGGCCGAGACGAGCCGTGGTGCAGACTATCCTGAGGGCGAGCGCTAGGCTGAATTTGCGCTCCCTGCGAGGCGGTGCCATCATGGGAGTAGTTCTCACCCCGCGTGAGGGGCGCCCGTTGTTGAGACGCGCCCGCATATCCCAGCCATCCTGAAGGGAGCCTACTGGCCATGAGCCTTGAATCCGTTCGCGCATTTCTCGCTCGGAACGCACCGGATATCGAGATCATCGAAATGGAATCCAGCAC
>JAJFBI010000427.1 GCA_020697385.1 Microvirga sp.
AGGTGAGTACCTCCTGTCCCACTGTCGCGTCTTAATGCAGGGTATCGTCATGAACGCAATGCCGAAGGTCCTCGTTGTCGATAGCGGCGAGCGCGCCCCTGATGGCGCTCTGTCCGCCGAGCTGGCCGGCATGGGTTATGCGAGCGTGACCACTCCCTTCGAGGCTGCCGACGACGTTCTGGCCCTGATTCCAAGCCCGGCCGCCGTGGTGCTCCAGATGCCCCGCCATGCCGATTGGGCTGAGCGCAAGCGATTCCTCGATCTCGCCCGCCGCCTGCGTAAGAATCTGGGAGAGAGCGGAACCCCTGTCATTATCACGGGTGGCGTGAGCGGAGCCGCCACGATGCTCCAGAACCAGCTCAGCGTTCGCGTCGCCGCAGCGCCGGATCTCTAGCCCTTCAGGAGCCGGAAGGCTCCTTCTTCCGTCTTAGCCTCATGTTCGCTCGTCCTGAAGAAGGCGGCTGTTCGCGCTACTGAGCCGCCAAGGTACCGGTAAATCGCAATCGTGCTGCCCGGCCCGCCACCCGTGTGCCCGCTTACCTTGAGACCCAATGTCGTCTCACCCGTCATAGTGCCCAACCCGTAGCCGGGTATCAGCCAGGGACGCCCTGGCACAGGTCCGGGGAGCACGAACGGGCTGAGCATCTCCTGCAACAGCTCAGGCTTTAGCAGGCTGCCATCCAGCAGGCGGTTGAGGAGAAGCGCTGCATCCGCGACGGTGCCCATCAGCAGCCCATGATAGACCCAGCCTGGATGGTAGCCCTCCGCGCCGCCCATGCTGACGTTTTCAAGGTCCGCCCGCTCCCCTGCGAGCCGCGCCGTCTCAATCCCGAGCGGCGCCAGCACAAGGCGCTGCAGGGCCGCGTCCAGGTTGGAACCGGTTATGGTCTCAATCAACTGGCCTACAATCAGATAGCCGACATTGGAGTAGTCCCACCCCTCGCCTGCCGGGTAGCGCAGCCGATCCGCATCGAGCCGAGTGAGCAGCTCAGAAACCGGCCAAGGGTCATCGCCACGCTCAACGGCCTCGTGATAGGCGCGAAGGCCGCCATAGTTTGCCAGTCCCGAGCGATGCTGGAGCAGGTGCCTGAGCGTGTAGGGCTTGCCTTCGACCGGCTTGTCCAGTCCGACGAGGCCGTCGCGAACGAGCACCAGGGCTGCGGCCGCGAGAACCGTTTTCGTGAAGCTCCACCAGGGCACGAGGCAGTCGGCGTCGCGGCTGTCGATCACGACACCGTCCTCAACCAGAGCCCAGGCCTCGGCCATCAGGCGGCCTTCTTCTCCGCGATCCGGGCGAGGCTGCGAAGGATCGTAGTGGCGGCCTTGATGCGCTCGTCCGGCGTCTCGATGTCTCGGATGAACACGATCTTCATGTCCGGCCGCACCTTCGCGAAGGAGGCCTGCTCGGTGACATAAGAGATGAGGCCGGTCGGGTTGGCAAAGGAGTTGTCGCGGAAGGAAATGATGATGCCCTTCGGGCCGCCGTCCACCTTCTCCACATTGGCGCGACGGCACAGCACCTTAATGGCCATGATCTTGAGAAGCTGATCGACCTCGGACGGCACGGGCCCGAACCGGTCGACCATCTCCGCCCTGAAGGCGTCGATCTCCTGGTCGGTCTCGAAGGTCGAGAGGCGACGGTACAGACCGAGGCGCAGCTGGAGATCAGAAATGTAGCTTTCCGGGATCATGACCGGCGCACCGACCGCGATGGTGGGCGACCACTGGTCTTCCGTCGGCTCCTCGATGCCGGCCTTGAGTTGCGCCACCGCTTCTTCCAGCATCTGCTGGTAGAGCTCGTATCCCACCTCCTTGATATGGCCCGACTGCTCCTCGCCGAGCAGGTTGCCCGCACCGCGGATGTCGAGGTCGTGGGAGGCGAGCTGGAAACCGGCTCCGAGGGTGTCGAGGGTCTGGAGCACCTTGAGGCGCCGCTCGGCCTGCACCGTCATGGACTTGTTGGCCGGCACCGTGAACAAGGCATAGGCGCGGGTCTTGGAGCGCCCGACACGACCGCGCAGCTGGTAGAGCTGCGACAGGCCGAACATGTCGGCCCGATGCACGATCAGGGTGTTGGCAGTTGGAATGTCGAGGCCTGATTCCACGATGGTGGTGGACAGCAGGATGTCGTACTTGCCCTCGTAGAAAGCAGTCATGACATCCTCAAGCTGGCCTGCCGCCATCTGGCCGTGCGCCACTGCCACCTTGGCCTCAGGCACCTCCTTGTCGAGGAAGGCCTTGACCTCGCCGAGGTCGTCGAGACGCGGCACCACGTAGAAAGCCTGCCCGCCCCTGTAGCGCTCACGCAGCAGCGCCTCGCGGACAAGGAGCGGATCGAAGGGAGTAATGAAGGTGCGCACCGCAAGCCGGTCCACCGGAGGCGTAGTGATCAGCGACAGCTCCCGCACGCCGGTCAATGCAAGCTGCAGGGTGCGCGGGATCGGGGTGGCCGAGAGGGTCAGCACGTGGACCTCGGCGCGAAGCTCCTTCAGGCGTTCCTTATGGGTCACGCCGAAATGCTGCTCCTCGTCGATGATGATGAGGCCGATATCCTTGAACTTGATGGCCTTGCCGAGAAGCGCATGGGTGCCGATGACGATATCGACGGACCCATCGGTCAGCCCTTCCTTGGTCTTCTTCATCTCGGCCGCCGGCACAAATCTCGAGGCCTGGGCCACATTGAGCGGCAGGCCGCGGAACCGGTCGCAGAAAGTGCGGTAATGCTGGCGCGCCAGAAGGGTCGTGGGCACGACGACCGCCACCTGCTTGCCGCTCATGGCTGCTACGAAGGCGGCGCGCAGCGCCACCTCGGTTTTGCCGAAGCCCACGTCGCCGCAGACGAGGCGGTCCATGGGTCGCCCGGAGCCCATGTCATCCAGCACCGCCTCGATGGCATTGAGCTGGTCTTCCGTCTCGTCATAGGGGAAGCGAGCCGCGAACTCGTCGTAGAGCCCTTCCGGAGGCGTCAGCCGTGGGGCGTCCTTGAGGATGCGGGCGGCGGCGATCTTCATCAGCGCGCCGGCCATCTCGCGGATGCGCTGCTTCATCCGGGCCTTGCGAGCCTGCCAGGCGCCGCCGCCGAGCTTATCGAGCTGAACCTCCGTCTCCTCCGACCCGTAGCGGGTCAGAAGCTCGATGTTCTCCACCGGCAGGAAAAGGCGGTCGCCGCCGGCATAATGCAGCTCGAGGCAGTCGTGGGGGGCACCTGCCGCCTCAATGGTCTTCAGGCCCTCGAAGCGTCCGATGCCATGATCCACGTGCACCACGAGGTCGCCCGGAGTGAGCGCCGCCACCTCCGTGAGGAAGTCCTGCGGCCGCTTCGACTTGCGCTTCTGGCGCACGAGCCGGTCGCCCAAGATGTCCTGCTCGCTGATGACGACGAGGTCCGCGGTCTCGAAGCCCGATTCCAGAGGCCAGATGCCGACCGGGATCTCGTTGCGCGGATAGGCTAGTGCCTCCGTGAACCGGCCAATCGGCTTCGTCTGGCGCAGGTCGTGATCCTGCAGCACGTGACAGAGCCGTTCGCGCGAGCCTTCGGACCAAGCGCCCAGCATCACACGCTTCTTGGCGGCCTGGAGGTCGCGGATGTGTCGGATCACGGCCTCGAACACATTGGCGTTCTCGTCCGCCCGCTCCGCGATGAAGTTGCGGCCCTGCCGCGCCTCGCAGTCGATAACGAGCCGGCCTGAGGATTCCGGAAGCGCAAAGGGCGTCAGGCGCGCGAGCGGCAGAGAGGCCGTGCGTTCCGACCACTCTTCCGGCTTGAAATACAATGCGTCCGGCGGCAGCGGGCGATAGGGCGCGACCCC
>JAJFBI010000024.1 GCA_020697385.1 Microvirga sp.
CGATGCGAGGCTGGCGAGGCGGAAGAGCCCGTCGAAGCTTGGTGGAGAGGATCGGCGAACGGAGGCATCCGTGCTCGAAACGAGACGTTCTTGCGAGAGAGCTACCATTCGCCGATCCGCTATGCTTGTTTGACCGAAGTCGGATTTATTGCGTGAAGACAGGCTGACCCGAGGCGTTCTTGATCTCGCTCTTCCACGTCGCGCGCACCTGATCCTTCAGCTGGGCGGGAAGCGGCACGTAGTCGAGCTCAACAGCCATCTTGTCGCCGTTCTTGAACGACCAGTCGAAGAACTTCAGGGCCTCGGCGACCTGCTCGGGCTTCTCCGGAGCCTTGGGAACGAGAATGAAGGTCGGAGCCGTGATCGGCCAAGCCTCGTCGCCCGCCTGGTTCGTCAGCGAGATGCCGTAGCCGGGAGCCGACTTCCAATCGGCATTGGCAGCGGCAGCCTGGAAGGTCTTAGCCTCCGGTGACACGAATTTGCCGTTCTTGTTCTGGAGCTGGGCGAACGGGATGCTGTTCTGCTTGGCGTAGGCGTATTCCACATAACCGATGGAGTTGGGCACCTGCTTCACGAGAGCGGCGACGCCCTCGTTGCCTTTGCCGCCCTGGCCCACGGGCCACTGCACCGATGCGCCGGCGCCGGGGCTGCTCTTCCAGGTCTCGGAAACCTGAGACAGGTAGGTGGTGAACACGCTGGTGGTGCCCGATCCGTCGGAGCGGTAGACCGGGGTGATCGCCGCATTGGGGAGCGTCACGCCCTGGTTGGCCTGGGCGATCTTGGCATCGTTCCACTTGGAGATCTTGCCGTTGAAGATATCGGCGAGAACCTCGCCCGTCAGCTTCAGCTGGCCGGCGGAAACGCCCTGAATGTTATAGACGGCCACCACACCGCCCATGACGGCCGGAAACTGGATGAAGCCGTCCTTCTGAAGCTCTTCGCCCTTGAGCGGAGCGTCGGTCGCGCCGAAATCGACGGTCTTGGCCCGGATCTGGCGGATGCCGCCGCTGGAGCCGATCGACTGGTAGTTCAACCGGTTGCCGGTCTCCTTGTTGTAGGCCTCGGCCCACTTGGCATAGATCGGGAACGGGAACGTCGCGCCTGCGCCGGTGATGTCAGCAGCAGAAGCCGTTGTCGTAAAGCTCGCGACGGCAAGGCCGGCCGCAATGGCGTAGGACATGATCTTCAAGGGTCAATCTCCTGTTCATACAGTGTGACAGGCAGCTTCAAAAGCTAAGGCCGCGTCACGCGATGGGACAGCTAGGCCCGACGGATGTCTCCTCTACGACAGTTGGATGACAATTACATGACACCCCCAATGGATCCTTGGAAACGTCCCAATTTTGGCCCGGCAAAGGTGTCTGATCAGGCGCGGGCCTCGGGCAGCGTCACCGTGAACCGGGCGCCCTGGCCGGGTTCGCTCGCAATGTCGAAATGGCCCCGGTGACGGTTGACGATGTGCTTGACGATGGCAAGTCCGAGGCCCGTTCCGCCCTTGTCGCGGCTCTGCGCCATGTCGACCCGATAGAACCGCTCGGTCAGGCGCGGCAAGTGCTCGGGCGCAATGCCGGGCCCGTAATCCTGGACCGTGAACGTGACATGGGGGCCCTTCTCGCCATGGGAGGCTCCGATGCTCTCGATCGCCACGTCCACCTTGCCGCCGCTCTCGCCATATTTCACCGCATTCTCGATCAGGTTCTCCGCCACGCGCAGAAGCTCGTCGTGGTCGCCGCGCACAAGAAGAGGCTGCCCGGGCAGCTTGGCCTGGATGACGACACCCCTATCCCGGGCCATGGGCGACAGGGTCTCGGTCATCTGGGACACGATGGAGGCAAGATCGACGTTCTGGGTCGGCGAGAGATGGGCCCGCATCTCGATGCGCGACAAGGACAGAAGATCGTCGATCAGGCGCTTCATGCGCTGCGCCTGTCCCTTCATGATGTCGAGGAACCGCTCACGGGCCTTCACGTCGTCGCGGGCCGGGCCCTGCAGGGTTTCGATGAAGCCGAGCACCGAGGCCAGCGGGGTGCGCAGCTCATGGCTCGCATTGGCCACGAAGTCGGCCCGCATGGCCTCCAGGCGGCGGGCCGAGGTGAGATCGCGAAAGAACAGGACGACTCCCGCCTGAACCCCGGTGCTGGGCGCGTCGGCCTGCAGGGGACCGATATGAACCTCGAAGGTGCGCTCGGTGGGAACCCGCTCCGAATACTCGACCTTCAGGGGCTCACCCTTTTCCAGAACTCTCTGGATGCCGTCGAGCACATCGGGGCTGCGGAGCGCGAAGGATAAGGGGTGTCCTGTCTTCAATCCGCTCAGGAGACCGTAAGCGGCTTTGTTAGCCTCGATCACCAGGGCGCGCTGATCGACCAGGATGACCGGATCCGGGATCTGGGCCAGAACCGCCTCGGCGATGCTGGAGCGCGGCGGCTTACTCGGCTGTGGCTGGACGCCGACCCCGAGGCTGCGCTTGGGACTGGCGATCACAAATCCAGCCACGATGGCCATGGCAGACCAGAGCAAAAGCCAGGCATCTCCGTTACCCCGCACCAGGGCCACGACCACCATGACGAAGCATGTGACTACGGCGCCGCGCAGGGCTGCATCACGCAGGAGCGTGGCGCCCTGGTGTCTGGATTCCGGCGTCGGATCGTCGGGATCGCTCATGGAACGGAAGGTCTCGGAAGAATTGCATGCCTTCTTTAAGGCAGGCGCCAGGAGGTGTCATCTCCCGCCGAGTTCCACCCCCGTGACCTCATCCTCATCAGGCTTGAACGCGAGCCTGGCGGCGCGGATGCGGTTGCGTATCTCGTAGCCGCCGAGGAGCGCGAGGGCGATCACGAAGGGGATGAGGTAATAGCACAGGCGGTAGAGAAGCAGCGCCCCCAGGACCGGCTCGCGCGGGTAGCTCGAGAGAGCGAGCAGGATGGTGGCCTCAAAAACCCCGAGGCCTCCCGGTGCGTGGCTTGCCACTCCGAGCATCACGGCGAAAATGTAGACCGCCACGAAAGTCTCGAAGTTGAGACCATGCCCCCCCGGCAGCAGCACGAAGAGAACGCCCGCGCCGGCGCAGACGTCGCCGGCGCCGATGAGGATCTGCGCAAGCGACAGGCGAAAGCCCGGCAGCTCCAGCTTCCAGCCCTGGATCTTGACGGAGCGGCGCTTGAGCGAGACCCAGACCATGTAGGTGACGACGAAGACGGCGGCGCCCAGCCCCACGAGCTGGTTCATCCAGATATGGGTGTAGACGAGGCTCGCCAGCTCGTCGGCCTTGCTGATCAGGCACCATGCGAGCACGAGCGCCATGCCGAGCCAGAAGGTGACACCGGCGATCACGGTGAGGCTCGCCACCCGACCCGGCTTCACGCCCTTGGGTGAGTAGATCCAGTAACGAACCGTTCCGGCCGTGAGCAGCGGAAATCCTAGGGTGAAACTCACCGCATAGCTCGTGAAGGAGGCCAACGCCGTCGTGCGATAAGGGATCTGCAGCTTGAGCTGGCGCAGGGCGATGGCGTCGTAGCAGGTCAGCAGGCCATAGCTGATGGCGGTGAGGAGCACAGCCAGCCCGATCTGGCGCATGCTTGCGGCCGTGAACGCGGATTTCAGCTCATTGACGTCGATGTCGGATACGATGTGCCAGAGAACGACCAGGGAAGCGCCGAACAGGAGAATGCTCGCGGCCATCCCGATCCAGGCAAACCGGCGGGAGCGGCGCTCCTTCGGATGAAGGGCCTCGGCAGATGACATCTCCGGCGGCGACACCGGTCGGGAGCTCATATCGTTCATGAAAACTGTCAATCAGCCTCAGCGTAGGAAAGGTCGCATCGAGTGCGCGGGCTGTCCTGCATCTAGGCGCTGGCAGGAAGAACCGCCAGACGCAGGCGGCCTTTTAATGGTTTCGCAGGACCGGCGCTACTCTTTGTGCCGAGAAAATGCACATTGAGGCCGATGTGGGTTGTCAGCCTCGAAAAAGGCCTACAACAATGCTTCCCTGATCGAAGCCGGTTTGTGAGTGACTTTGGCCGTCAAGGGTGGCCCGGGAGTTCTGCGTGGATTTCAATGATACGGAAACCCAATATGCCGTTCTGGCGGAGTCTCTGCCCCAACTCGTCTGGTCGGCTCGACCGGATGGATCTGTGGACTATGTCAACCGCCGCTGGCGTGAATATACGGGCCGTTCAGGCGAGCAGATCCTAGGCGACGGCTGGCAGGAATCCATCCATCCGGACGATCTGGCCCAAGTCTGGGACCATTGGCAGCGTTCTCTCGAATCCGGGCAGGCCTATGAATGGGAACACCGGATCAGAAGCGCCGCTGGCGACCATCAATGGTTCTTGAGCCGTGCGATCCCGATTCAGGACCTGACCGGCAAGATCACCCGCTGGTTCGGCACGAGCACCAATATCGACGAGCAGAAGAAGAACGAGGAAACCGTTCGGATGCTCGAGAGCCAGTATCGCCTGGCTCTCGAGGCTGCCCATCTCGGAACTTGGCAGATCGATCTGGATAAACGCGAGATCACCTGGGACGAGGAAAGCTGCGCCCTCTACCGCATCCCGCACAACGGATTGTACAGCCTTCCGCTCGATGAAGCCTGGAACATGATCCATCCCGAGGACCGGGAGGACGTGAAGGCGCGCATTGCTGCCGCAGCAGCTCCGGATTCGGATGGCAAGTACGACAATCGCTATCGGGCGCAGCTTCCTGACGGAAGCGTCCGCTGGTTCCGTTCTCACGGACGAGCCCTTCACGTCACCGACGGCGGCGTGCGCCGCGCCGTCAGCCTTTATGGCGTGATCAGCGACATCACGGAGCGCCAGGCCCTCGAGGAAGCCCAGAAGCTTCTGACCCGGGAACTCAATCATCGCGTGAAGAACCTGTTCGCCATCGCGAACGGGATGGTCTCGATGACGGCCCGCACGGCCAAGGACCCCAAGGACATGGCGACCGCCCTGAGAGGGCGGCTGAGCGCCCTGTCGCGGGCCCACGAGTTGGTCCAGCCTGCGTCCATCATGGAGCCTGGCTCCGGCACCGATGTCGAGCTCTCCCGCCTGATCGAGGCAGTCCTCGAACCCTACAGGCAGTCTGGCCAGAACAGGATTGCCATCGAAGGCCCCAATGTTGCCGTGGGTTCCAACACGACGACGAGCCTTGCCCTGGTCCTGCATGAGCTTGCCACCAATGCGGCCAAATATGGCTGTCTCTCCTGTTCGGAGGGCGAGCTTACCATCCATTGGACTCTCCAGGGCGAAGATGTGGACCTCCTCTGGACCGAAAACGGCGGGCCGGCCATCGAGGCTCCCCCGAGCTTTGAAGGCTTCGGTACGCAATTGTCCCAGCGCAGCATCGCCGGGCAGCTCGGGGGCACCCTTGAGCGGGAGTGGCGGCCGGAGGGCCTGCGCGTTCACATGATCATCCCCCTCAGCCGGCTGAGCGCCTGACCGGCCATGCCGTCGTATCGCCGCGTCCTGGTCCTGGGCGGAGCGCGCTCGGGCAAAAGCCGCACCGCCCTGCAGCTTGCCGAGCAGGCCTCCTTGCAGCGGATCTACGTCGCAACGGCCCAGGCCTTCGACGACGAGATGCGCGAGCGCATCGCTCTGCATCGCCTTGAGCGCGACCGCTCCTGGCAGACGGTGGATGCTCCATTCGAGCTGCCACAGGCCATCCAGGCTCAGACCGACCCCGACAAGGCCGTGCTCGTCGATTGCCTGACCCTCTGGCTCTCCAACATCGTGCTCGCCGAACGTGACCCGCCCCATGAGACCGACCGGCTGATCCAGGCAGTTCGGGACGCCCGAGGCCCTCTCATCCTGGTGTCGAACGAAGTGGGCCAAGGCATCGTCCCCTCGACCCCTCTCGGACGGTCGTTCCGAGACGAGCAGGGACGCTTGAACCAGAAGATCGCGGAAACCTGCGATGCGGTCGTGTTCGTGGCCGCGGGCTGCCCGATCCTGCTCAAGCCGGCCTCTCCCCTGGATCTGAAGTTGGCCTGAGCGCGGCCGTTCTCAGGGCAGCTTGGACGTTACTTCAGCCGCCAAGGCCTCAATCATGGCCGGCGTCGAGGGACCTCCGCAGATCGTGAGATGGCCCGGAACGGCGAGGCGTCGCCCGTGCGGTACGGCGGCCGCCAGTGCGGGATGGGCAAACAGGGCCGTGCCGTTGTCGATGGCCTGCCCGGATCCTGCATCGACGAGCATGACATCCGGCGGGGTGGTGACGATCGTCTCCAGGCGCACCACGCCTCCACTTGCGCGGCCAAGAACCTCCTGGTGGAGCGTGAAGCCCATCTGCATCAGCACTTCGCTTAGCGGCGAACGGGCATCTGTCACCCACCCTCCCCGTTCGTAAACCAGAATGCTGCGTCCGCTCGGGACACGATCCGTGGCCCGATCCAGGGCAGCATCGATCCGGGCAATCAAGGCCTCGCCACGATCGGCATGGCCGAGCCTGCGGGCGAGAGTCCGGATCTGCTCGCGCCCTTCGGCCAGCCCCGACCAGGGGCCAAGCTGGAGAACATCGAGACCCTCCCCCTTCAGGACGGCCACCTGATCGCGCTGACCATAGGTGCCGGTCAGCACCAGATCGGGCTTGCTGAACAGGATCGCCTCCGCTCCACCCTCGTTCACGGGTATGCCTGCAGCCTGGTCTGCCATGAACGAGATAGATCGATCCCGAGCAAGCCGGCTCAAGGATGCGATCTGGCGGTGGTCGGCGAGCGCCAGCAGCAATTGGTCCGTGCAGAGATTGAGGGAGGCGACCTGTTGCGGCCTCGGCTGGGCCACGGCCGGAAAGCTCCCCCAAAAGCTGCCGATCAGCACAGCCCATCCGATCCAGCCACCATGGCGAAGCATTGAAACCATCCGGCGATACCTGCGAGCGCCTGTTTGCTGAAGATGCTCCCCACCAACAAAGCAGGCCCGGCAGCTCCATGACAAGCTGAACAATTTCGCAGGTGCGGCGCAATGACCCGTAAGATTTGGTCAATCACCTGTGCCCGGAAGGTTGTCGCACCAGTATTCTTCAGAAGACAGTATGCTTTTGAAGATTATCCCCTGCGTACGGATAGTTGCAAAAGGTCGCACCTGGGAACAAAATCCAAATTCACCGTCAAGCTGACCCATTCTGGACATATCTACCACGCACATACTCACCTCACTTGAACGAAGAACAACCGCAAACCTGTCTCGACAGTGAAGCGGCGGATTTCTAGGGGGCTTCTTCATATGCAGAGTGCTCTGACAGCGTCTCGCGACGCATGCCAGCAGAAGGCTATTTGCCTCGATTTCACAAAGCACAGCAGCTTTCAGGGCCGCTGGACCGCTCAGAAGCGCCCCGCCCTTCAGGGAGGTCAGACCCTGCTCAACCTGACCAAGATGCTCGGCCTTGGTGCTTGCATCACGTTGGCTCTCGGCGCCGCCATGCCCCAGTCCGCCTCGGCGGCGGAGCAGAGGTCGGCTCTTCCGGCGGCTTTCGACGCCGGCGAGAATGCCATCAAGGTTCCGGCCCAGCATGGGCAGCCGTTCGCCATGTCGGTGAACGCTGTCGCTCCGGCCGATCCGCTGGGAGCCATCGTTCCGGTGCCGGCGGCCGAGGCCAATCAGGCCCATCTGCAAAAGCAGATCATCTTGACCATTCCCCTGACCGATGCGCCGGCGGCGGAAGGCAGCGAAGATGACAAGCCCGTCTCGCGGGAACTCACCGACTATATGGAATTCGAGGAGATGCGCGTCCCCGTGTGGATCGTGGACACGATCCTGCGCGCCTCCAAGCTGACCGGCGCCGACCCTGTCTACATGATGGCTCTTGCGGATAAGGAATCGAGCTTCCTGCCGGGCAACAAGGCCTCCACGTCCTCCGCCGTGGGCCTGTTCCAGTTCATCACGAGCACCTGGCTGGAGGTCGTGCGCTCCTTCGGGCCTGCCCATGGCTTGAATGCGGAAGCTCAGGCAATCGACCGGATCGACGGCAAACTCGCGGTGGCTGACGAAACCATGCGAGAGCACATCCTCGGACTGCGCCGCAATCCATACATCTCGGCCCTCATGGCCGCCGAGATGATGAAGCGCGACAAGGCGAAGATCGAGACGAGGCTCGGCCGCAAGCTCAACCGTTCCGAATTCTACATGTCCCACTTCTTCGGTGTGGACAGCGCCAGCAGGTTTATCGCCCTGGTGGACGACACGCCCAAGAAGAGCGCACCCGCCGCCTTCCCGGCCGCGGCGAAATCCAACAAGTCGCTGTTCTTCACCAAGGACGGCAAGAAGACCCGCCAGCTCAGCGTGGCCGAGGTCTATGGCAAGATCGACGATATGATCGACAAGCGCCTCAACCGCTACGGCGACGTCTCGACTCGCGTGGCAGGGGATCTTCCCTTCTGATCGGGCTGGTCAGCCTCTCCCTCTGCCGGGGCGACGTGAGGTTGAGGATCCGTGACGATCTCCGCCCGCGGAGTCAGACTGGCCGACGCGGAACTCGTGGGCGCTATATCGGCGAAGCCGCCTTTGACCGGCGGACGCTGCACTCGGATGATCCGCATCACGATGAAGGCCGCAAGGCCCAGTGACGCCAAGCCTGAGTAAATGAACAGCCCTTGCGGGCCGAGAACTTCCATAGCCAGCGCCCCGAACAGGGGACCGATGGTCACCCCGGTTGCCCAGGAAAACAGCAGGGTGCCGACGGTGGACACGATCTGCCCAGGATCGACGATATCGCAGGCATGGGCTACGCAGACCGAATAGATGCACAGAGCCAATCCGCCCCAGGCTGCAAACGACCACAGGATCAGCAGGCTGACTCCCTGTGCGCTGGCCCAGAGGATCAGGAGCGAGACTAGGCTCGTGCCTAAAGCCAGGCCTGCGATCACGTAGCGCCGGTCGGCCCGATCGGAGAGCCATCCGAGCGGCCATTGCATCGCGAGACTGCCCGCCTGCAAGGCGAACAGAAGCGCCGCCGCCTGATCCTGGCTCAACCCGACCCTGACGCCAAAGACCGGCGTGATCGCAATCACCGGCCCATTGACCAGACCGACCACGAAGGCCCCGACAACCGCAGAGGGCGCCGTGGCGAACAGCTTCCTGACCTCGATACGCACACCCTGCGGTGCGCTCGGCTCGCTCGTGGTCGTGGCCGCGATGGGAAGCAGCGAGAGCGTGATCAACGCGCTCACCGCCATGAACAACCCATCGGTGCGAATGTCGCCGAAACTGATCCCGAGCGGGGACAGCATCAGGGCGACCTTGGTGCAGATCATGTAGATGGAGAGGATCCGTCCGCGATGGCTCGATGTGGCCCGGGCGCTGATCCACCCATCGGTAACCGTGAAGATGCAGGCGAGCGTCACGCCCGTCAGCCCCCGCAGCAGGATCCAGGCCAGGGTCGAATGAGCCTGCGTCATGACCAGGATCAGCACAGACGCGATGGCGGCCAAGCTGGCAAAGGCCCTGATGTAGCCGACATGCCGAATGAAGCTCGGCGCGAGGAAGCAGCCTGTCGAGAAACCCACCCCATAAGCCGCAGCCACAAGGCCGATGGACGCGACGGAAATGCCGTCAGCCTGCATGCGCAGCGGCATCAGAGCCTGCAGGAGGCCGTTCCCCGCCTGAAGTAGGGTCGTGGCGGCCGTAATGGTCCAGATCAGAGCGAGGGAGGAGTTCACAATCGAATCGACAATGCGGGGCGGCAGGCGCGAGGGTCAGCAAGATAGAGAGCAGGTGCCGCCCAAGATCAAGGGTCGATCCGGTTCTGATAATGGTCTTTGGTCAGTCGGCATGTCCGCCCGCTTGGCCGGACATGCTCACAATTGCGCTCGGGAGCCTATTGGCTCGAGCGATCTTTCTGAAAGGTGGCAAAAAGATAGAAGCCGTTGAAACGCACACCTTCCATGGCGGCTTTCCGGTCGAAACCCAAGGGGGCGTCCTGACCCTGGACCCGCCCGCCGAACCGCCAGTGTGGCCCCACAACGAAGGGAGGAACGGTGCGCTCCTCCGGGACGGCACAGACGAGACCATCCGGTTTCGTACTTTGGAACAGATTATATGCGTACATGTCCTGCTCCTTTTCTTATCGCGACGAATCACACCCTGCCCGACAACAGTGACGGGAGTGTGATATTGCAGCGCAACATCAGCAGAATTTCTTCTTTTTCGGTGCCGAAGGGAAGTGGCGCAAAGGGGTGATCCTTTGTTAGGCTCGTCTCACTGGTGGAATGAGACGGAACAATCAGGGAGCGCCGCATGACCACTCAAAGCACCCTTCGCCGAAGCCTCATGGGGCTCAGCCTCCTGGCCAGCTTGCCCTTTGCTCCTTTGGCATTGGCACAAGCCGTCGCGCCTTCTCCGGAGGCTCCCACAGGGCGCACAGTCAAGTCTGTCGGCGCTGCAACGCAAGACATGGTTGCCGCCGCCAATCCTCTTGCGGCGCAAGCCGGCCGGGAGATCCTTGCGGCCGGCGGCAGCGCCGTCGATGCGGCCATTGCGGTTCAGCTGGTTCTCAACCTCGTCGAGCCGCAGAGTTCCGGCATCGGCGGCGGCGCTTTCATGGTCTTCTGGGACGGCCGGACTATGGCGACCCTCGACGGGCGCGAAACAGCACCCGCCGCCGCCAAGCCCGAGCGATTTCTCGGACCCGACGGCAAGCCGATGAAATTCTACGACGCTGTCGTCGGCGGCCGCTCGGTCGGCGTGCCGGGAACGCTTCGGCTCCTGGAAATGGCGCATAAGAACTGGGGCAAGCTGAGCTGGCCGCAGGTCATCGAGCCGGCGGCGCGCCTGGCCGAGGAGGGCTTTGCCATCTCGCCGCGTCTCAACGGCTTGCTGACCCAGGAGAAATACCTCCAGAACGATCCGGTCGCCCGCGCCTATTTCTACGAGGCTGACGGCAAGCCCAAGGCGGTCGGAACCGTTCTGAAGAACCCGGCCTTCGCCAAGACGCTCCGCACCGTCGCCGAGAAGGGAGCCGAGGCCTTCTACACGGGCGAGATCGCCCAGGACATCGTGGCGACCGTGACGGGACATCCGAACAATCCCGGCGACATGACCTTGGAGGACATGAAGGGCTACAAGGTGCAGGAGCGCGAGGCCCTGTGCGGCAGCTATCGTGTCTACAGGATCTGCGGCATGGGTCCGCCGAGTTCCGGCCAGGTCGCCGTGCAACAGATCATGGGCGTTCTGGAAACCCAGGACATGGCCGCCGTGAAGCCGGGTCCTGACGCGGTCCACTGGTTCGCCGAAGCCGGCCGCCTGGCTTATGCCGACCGCGCGCTCTTCCTGGCCGATCCGGCCTTCGTGAACGTTCCCGTCAAGGGCCTGACCGATCCCGGCTACATCAAGAGCCGCGCGGCTCTCGTGGATCCTGGCAAGTCTATGGGCAAGGCCAAGCCCGGCGATCCGCCGTTCCAGAAGACATTCCTTTGGGGGGCGTCGGACGGCATAGAATACGGCACGAGCCACATCTCCATCGTCGACCGCAACGGCAATGCAGTGTCCATGACAACCACCATCGAGGATGGCTTCGGGGCGCGGATCATGACGAAGAGCGGGTTCCTGCTCAACAACGAGCTGACGGACTTCTCGTTTGCCACGACTGAGGACGGCAAGCCGATCGCCAACCGCGTCGAGGCCGGCAAGCGCCCGCGCTCGTCCATGGCGCCGACCATGGTGCTCGACGGCAGCGGCAAGCTCTATGCGGTGGTGGGCTCACCGGGCGGGAGCCTCATTCCCAACTACGTGGCCAAGACGCTGGTCGGCATTCTGGATTGGAAACTCGATCCCCAGGTGGCCGCCGATCTGCCCAACATGGGCAGCCGCAACGGACCGACGGAACTTGAGGCCGGCACGGAGGCGGAAGCCTGGAAGGCGGCGCTCGAGGCCAAGGGGCACGAAGTCAAGCTGATCGACCAGAACTCCGGCATCCATGCCATTGTTGTCACGCCGGCAGGGCTCGTCGGCGGTGCGGATAGTCGCCGCGAAGGTGTTGCCATCGGCAACTGACATGTGCTTGGCAGCCTGTGCCATAACGCTGATTCCACATTGAAGAGGGTTCGAGTTTCATGCGTATCATCGTTATCGGCAAGGAAGGACAGGTCGCGCGCTCCCTGGCGGAGCGGGCGCGGGCTCACGGGGCACAGGCCGTGCTCGTCGGGCGCCCCAATCTCGACCTTGCCGACCCATCGGGCATCGAGGATGCGCTGATTGAGACCGGCGGCGACGTCATCGTGAATGCGGCGGCCTACACCGCCGTCGACCAGGCCGAGTCCGCTCCGGAGCTGGCCGAGGCCATCAACGGGATCGGCGCCGGCGTCGTGGCCGGTGCCGCTGCCGCCATGAACGTGCCACTGATCCACATCTCCACCGACTACGTCTTCGACGGCACCGCCGATCATCCCTATCGCGAGGATGACCCCGTCTCTCCTCTGGGCGTCTACGGTGCCTCGAAGCTCTTAGGCGAAGAGGCCGTGGCGGCCGAAGCCGAGAACTACGCCATCCTGCGCACCGCCTGGGTCTACAGCCCCTTCGGCAAGAACTTCGTCAAAACCATGCTGCGCCTTGCCGGCGATCGCGACGAGGTCGGGGTCGTGGCCGACCAGTATGGCTCGCCGACCAGCGCCCTGGACATCGCCGACGGAATCATCGCGGTCAGCCGCAACCTCCTGGAAAGGCCTGAGGACAAGAATCTTCGCGGGCTGTTCCACATGGCCGGCACGGGCTTTGCCAGCTGGGCGGAGTTCGCCACCGAGATCTTCACCCTGTCGGCTCATCTCGGCGGTCCCTCGGCAAAGGTCCGACCGATTGTCACCTCGGACTATCCCACGCCTGCCAAACGTCCGGCCAACTCCCGGCTCGACTGCACCAAGCTCAAGGAGTTGCATGGAGTGGCGCTGCCGCACTGGCGCTCCTCGCTCGAACCTTGCGTGAAGCGTCTCATTGAGGAGACCCGGAAAGAGTTTCTCCGGGGTCGTGCGGGATAATCCGATTCCTTCCGTTGGAAGAGACGGTTGTTCTTTATAAAGAACAACCGTAGAATTGCCCCATGATCACGCCCGAAGAGCCTTCCTACCGCCTCGAAACCCGCCTCGTTCATGAGGGCCACCAGCGCACGCCTTTCGGGGAGACGTCCGAGGCGCTGTTCCTCACACAGGGCTTCGTCTACGAGAGCGCAGAGAGCGCGGAGCGGCGCTTCCTCAACGAGGAGCCCGGCTACAGCTACAGCCGCTACTCGAACCCGACCATCGATGCCTTCGAGCAGCGCATCGCCGGTCTCGAAGGCGCGGAGGCCGCCCGTGCGACGGCAAGCGGCATGGCGGCTGTCACCGCCGCCATGGTCGGGCAGGTGCAGGCCGGCGACCATGTGGTGGCCGCCCGTGCGCTCTTCGGGTCCTGCCGCTGGGTGGTGGAGGACTTTCTGCCCCGGTTCGGCGTCGGCTGCACCCTGGTGGACGGCGCGGACCCGAACCACTGGCGCGATGCCGTGAGGCCTGAGACCAAGGCCTTCCTGCTGGAGACGCCGACCAATCCGAGCCTGGAGATCATCGACATAGCGGCTGTTGCCGAGATCGCCCATGCGGCCGGCGCGACGCTCACCGTCGACAATGTTTTCGCGACGCCGCTTTTCCAGAAGCCGCTCGCGCTGGGTGCCGATTGCGTCGTATATTCGGCGACCAAGCACATTGACGGCCAGGGCCGATGTCTGGGCGGTGTGATCCTCGCCTCCACCGAGTTCATCGAGAACAAGGTGCAGCAATTCCTGCGCATGACGGG
>JAJFBI010000428.1 GCA_020697385.1 Microvirga sp.
GCTCTCCGCCGTAGGTGGAGGCGATCGGCGCAGGAGCCGGGCTCCCGACCCCGAACAGCGGGAAGTCGAGTTCGTTGTTGACCCACCGCCCTTCCTCCAGAGACAAGGTAGCCGAGAAACCATTGCCGAACGAGAAGGTGTAAGCCAGCAGGTTCACTTCGGCGACGGACGGGTCGTCGAACCGCAGGTCACCGAAGTTCGGGGCCGGCAGGTTCGGGTCCGTAAAGAACGATACCGCGCGACCTGCGGTCAGGCCACCGAACTGAATGAAGGCCTGCGCGATGTTAGGACTGGTAGAGGCGTCGCCATACGCACCGGTGTTGCGGGTCATCTCCATGCGGATGTAGGTGCGCAGCAAGCCGTAAGCGGTGGCGGTGCGCGCATCGAAATTGATGCGGCCGCGGGCGCGGAAGCCGATTGAGTCTTGAGACCGGTCAGTCGGCTCGACGTAAAGATACTCGGCGCGAATCCGGCCGCCGACCCGCAGACAGGTCTCGGTGCCGGGGATGTAGAAGAAGCCGGTGCCATAGGTGGAGCAGACGCGAACGTACTCGACCGGCGCAGCCTTTGCGACCGGCAGGTCCGCCGCCTGAACTCCGGTACTGACAATCGCCGCAGACCCAAACAACAGCGTTCTAACAGAGATCATCGTCTGGATTCCCCAACAAACCCCGTTCAATGGCTAAAAATTGGGCAGATCTTCAAGGAACCGTCAAGCTATATCCGTAGTCAATTGCGCCATGAACATTCTAAATTCGGTTAGTGTGGCTTCCGAGCGCCAATGCATCGGGCCGTATGCTGTCAGTCAACTCAGCAGAACCTGGACGGCGATGATCTTCACGATAGTCATGCTGGGGAAACAGATCGCATAACCGATATCGGTTCTCTCTGTGGGAGCCAGACGTCCCGCCGCGACGACGATGGCAGGATTGCCGGTCGAGCCGGCACAGACGCCGAGCAGATCGTCAAAGGGAATGCGCAAAAGGTAGCCCACCACCAGCACGATCAGCACCAGTGTGAGCAGGACCGCAGCCCCACCAAGCAGAATCTGGATCCCATTAGTGGCCACCGTCTGAACGAACGGGCTGCCCGCGCCGATCGCAACGGATCCGATGAACACCGACAGGCCGAGGTTGCGCAGGACCAGGTTGGCGACCACGGGGATCTTCCAACCCAACGGTCCGGTGCGGCCGAGCCAGCCCAGGATGAGTGCCATCACGAGCGGTCCTCCGGCCACGCCGAGGCTGAAGGTGCCACCGCCCGGCAGGGGAACCGGGATCATGCCGAGCAGAAGGCCCAACGCGATCCCGACGCCAATCGAGACAAAGGAAAGTTCGGCATTGCCCTTGATGCTGTCACCGAAGTGACGCTGCACGTCGGCCTTCCGATTGCTGGGAACGGCCGCAATCAACAGGTCTCCGTACTCAATCGTCAGGTCGGACGACGCCATGATGTCGCTGTCGCCCCGGCGCACGTGCGAGATCAGGACGGGAAAGTCGGGCAGCGGGAGTTCATGTACATGCTTTCCGACGAAGGCGGCTTTCGACACGTAGACGCGCACCACGTCGTAGTTGGCGCGGTCGCGGCTGATGCGCCCAGGATCCTCGTGCCCCATGGCCGCCTTCGCCCGCTCAATGCTCGCCGGACTGCCGACCAGCAGCAACCCATCGCCTTCATGCAGGACGGTTCCGGGACTCGGCGGCGTGTTCACATGCTGCTGGCGCAGCGCGACGATCTTGACGTCGGACGGCAGGGTGGAGGAGATCTCCTCGACCGTGTGGTCTTCGGCGGCAGTCTCAAGAGTCAGCTCGGCGATCCGGACGTTCTGCGTCGGGGTCTTGAACGTAGGTTTGAGCCAAGCTGCCATCATGGTCATCAGCACGATCGGTCCGATCACGCCGAAAGGATATGACACCGAGTAGCCAATGGCGGGGTCCTGATTGCCCACTGCCGCCAAGGCGGCTTGGAGGGTGGGGGTGCTCGTGCCGGAGCCGGCGAACAGGCCGGCCGCCGTCGCCATCGAGATGCCGAGGGGACCCGCCAAGGCCATCGCGACGAGGAGCGAGGCGATCACCCCTGCCGCCGCAAGTGCGATGTACTTGAGACCGGGTCCTTTGAGGCTCGCGAAGAACTGCGGGCCGTACTGGATGCCGACGCCGTAGACGAACATCACGAGGCCGAGCGTGCCGACCAGCCCGGGAGGCGCCGCCTTCGGCGCAATGGCGCCGATGATCAGGCCGCTGAACAGGACGGCGCCCGCACCGAACGAAACTCCGGCAATCGAGATCTGACCGATGGCATAGCCGGTGGCGATGGCGAGAAACAGCGCCAACAGGGGCGAGGCTTCAAGCAGTGTGCGAACGACATCGAGCATCGATTCCCCTCATCTTGCGCGGCAGCCGGCCTCCCGGAACTGCCCGAGCACCCGCGCCACCAAATCGGGCGAGGGTGCCGGGGTGTCGGAGAGCTCGTAGTTCAGGCCCATCGCCTTCCACTTGAAGGCCCCCATCTGGTGGAACGGGAGGACTTCAACCCACTCCACATTCTTCATGGGCGCGACGAAGCGGGCGATGCCTTCGACATTGGCCGGATCGTCGGTCAGCCCTGGCACGAGCACGAACCGCACCCAGACCGGCTTGCCAATGGCGGCGAGGCGCTCCGCGAATTGCAGGGTCGGCTTGATGTCCTGCCCCACGACCCGGCGGTAGGTCTCCGGATCCCAGGACTTGATGTCGAGTAGCACGAGATCGACCTGGCTCAGGTAGTCATCGTCAGCGCGCTGACCGAGAAAGCCTGACGTGTCTAGGGCGGTGTGGAGGCCCATTGCCTTGGCGGCCGCGAAAAGCCGTTTCGTGAAGTGCAACTGAACCAGCGGTTCCCCGCCCGAGATCGTCAGCCCCCCATCCAAAGCGCGCAGCGGCCCTGCATAGGCCTCAAGTGCGGTCCGAGCGCGTTCGAATGACACGCGTGTGCCGTCTTTGAGGTGCCATGTGTCCGGGTTGTGGCAGTAGAGGCAGCGCAGCAGGCAGCCGCTCATGAACACAACGACCCGGATGCCGGGCCCATCGAGGGTGGATCCCGTCTCGTAGGAGTGGATCCATCCGAAATCACCACGGGGATCGTTAAAGGTGGCCGTCTCCGGAGCATCCGGAGCGCGCGCCTGTTGCAAGTCGTACCGGCTGTGGGCCCAGGGCTCGTCGGCCATGATCTCACCCATCTCCGTGGAACGTCCGACTGATGACGTCCATCTGCTGCTCACGGGTCAGGCGCACGAAGTTGACCGCGTAGCCCGAGACCCGGATCGTCAACTGCGGATATTTGTCCGGATGCTCCATAGCGTCGAGCAAAGTATCGCGGTTGAGGACGTTGAGGTTCATATGGAACCCGCCCTGGCCACAGTACGTGTCCATGACCTTCACCGCCTGCGCGATCTTCTCACCCTGATCGAGCCGGTTGAGGCTCGGCGTGATCGATACCGTATAGCTGATGCCGTCCTGCGCGTCCGCATAGGGTAGCTTGGCGACCGACAGGCACGAGGCGAGCCATCCGTGGCTGTCGCGGCCGTGCATCGGATTGGCGCCGGGCGCGAATGGCTCGCCAGCCTTGCGCCCGTCCGGCGTGTTGCCGGTGTGCTTGCCGTAGACGACATTGCTCGTGATCGTCAGCACGGACTGTGTGTGAACCGCATTGCGATAGGTCGGATGCTTGCGGATCTTTCGCATGAAGGTGGAGACCAAGTCGGCCGCGATGCTGTCGACGCGATCATCGTTGTTGCCGTATTGCGGATAGCCGCC
>JAJFBI010000429.1 GCA_020697385.1 Microvirga sp.
GGCTGCGGTCGCGAGCTTGAGCGCCGCGCTCGGGCGTGGCTTCGCCGGGACGGCGATCGTTCGAGCCCGTCGAACCTCCCCGGACCCTCGCCGCGTCCAACGCTCGGTCGACGAGCGCTGCGGGATGCGCCGCCAGCTGTGAAACTTGGAATTTAGCTTCGGCCCCAGTCCGATGACTCGGACGCACAGGCCGCTATCTTTGGCCCGCGCGGCGTGACATCATGCCGGACTGACAGCCGGATAAAGGCAAAATTCGCGCTGCCGTGGTGCCGGTGCTCAAGCCGCTCGCGGGAGTGACTCGATTTCATCGGCTCCAACCTCGAATGGGGGAGCCTCCTGATGCAGATTTCTCAGACCCGCCGCGATTTCCTGGCCAGCGCGTCGCTGGCCGCGGCCACGGGCGTTCTCGGCGCCCGGAGCCCGCTTGCCGATGAAGGGCCACTGGAAACCACCACGATTCGCTTGAAGCAATCGGCCGCCATCTGCTTCGCGCCGGCGTACGTCGTGGAACCTTTCCTGCGCACTGAGGGCTTCACGGACATTCAGTATGTGGATGCCGGCCTTGGCCTTCCGTCGGGCGAGATGCTGGCAAGGGGCGAGCTGGACTTCGACATCACGTTCGCCGGAACCGTCGTTCATCATCTGGATCTGGGCCGGCCGGTGACAGCGGTCGCGGGATTGCATGTCGGCTGCTACGAGCTGTTCGCGCGCGAGCCGATCCGCAGCGTCGGCGACTTGAAGGGCAGGCGCGTGGGCGTCCAAGCCTTGCGCTCGAGCGGCCATCTGTACCTCTCGATCATGGCGACCCATGTCGGGCTTGATCCGCACGACGACATTGAATGGATCACCAGCCCTGACGGCAACGCCTTGAAGCAATTCGTTGCCGGAGAGAGCGACGCCTTCCTCGGCTTCCCACCTGAGCCGCAGGAGATCCGCGCCCGCGGTATCAATCGCGTGATCCTCAATACGATCACGGACCGGCCCTGGTCCCAGTACTACTGCTGCTTGATCTACGGCAACCGTGCCTGGGTACGCCACCATCCGGTCGCCACCAAGCGCTTTCTTCGCGCCGTCTACAAGGCCGCAGCCTTCTGTGATGCCGATCCGGAGGCCGCCGCACGACAGCTCGTCGATCGCGGGTTCGCGGAGCGCTATGACTATGCGCTGCAGACGATCGAAGAAGTACCGTACGACCTTTGGCACGAGTACGACCCTGAGGACTCGATGCGGTTCTACGCGCTGCGCCTCCACGAGGCGGGCATGATCAAGTCCAGCCCGAACGCGCTCCTCGCCGACGGCACCGACTGGCGCTTCGTCAACGAGCTCAAACGTGAGCTGAAGGCCTGAGCAACCCGGCGGCGCCCGGGAACTGAGAAAAGGAAATTGCTATGGAGATCATCCAAAGTCGCCGCGATTTTCTCACCACCCTGTCAGCGGCCGGCGCCGCGGGCGTTTTTGGCGCCCGGGGATCGGTCGCCGACGAGGCGCCGCCGGAGACGACCACGCTCCGGCTGATCTATGACCCGAGCATCTGTACCGCGCCCGGGTACATCGCGGACGAGCTCCTGCGCGCGGAAGGGTTCACCGATATCCGCTATCTGCGGACCGTGTCAGGCGGCGAGGCGGTGGCACGGGGCGAGGTCGACTTTGGCACGGACACCGGAGCATGGATCGTCTCGCGTCTGGATGCCGGCGAGCCGATCACGGCATTGGCGGGTCTGCATTCCGGATGCTACGAGCTGTTCGCGCACGAGGCCGTCCGGACCATCAGCGACCTGAAGGGCAAGAGGATCGGGATCCGGGCCCTGCGCTCCGGCAGTCACCTGTACCTCGCGATGATGGCGGCGCAGGTCGGGCTCGACCCGCACACCGACATCGCCTGGGTGACGCGGCCCGACGGCGGCTTGATGGAGCTGTTCGCCGCCGGGCATCTCGACGTATTCCTCGGGTTCCCGCCCGAGCCGCAGGATCTGCGCGCCCGCAAGGTTGGTCGCGTGATCCTCAACACCGCCATCGACAAGCCATGGTCGGAGTATTTCTGCTGCACCGCGTTCGGCAACCGGGACTTCGTCCGCGCTCATCCGATCGCCACGAAGCGCTATCTGCGAGCCATCCTCAAGGCTACCGACATCTGCGCCGCCGAGCCGGAGCGCGTCGCCCGGATGTTGGTCGATGGCGGATTCACGGCGCGCTACGACTATGCGCTCCAGACGCTGACCGAGGTTCCGTACGACCGCTGGCGCGAGTTCGACCCGGAGGACGCGCTGCGGTTCTACGCGCTGCGGCTGCATGAGGTCGGCATGGTCTCCTCGAGCCCGAACGCGATCATCGCCGAGGGCGCCGACTGGCGCTTTCTCGAAGAGCTCAAGCGCGAGTTGAAGGCCTGAGCGACCGGGCGGCGGTTTTGCGCCGGTCCGGAACTGAGAAGTGGAGACTACCTATGCCGATTATCCAACATCGCCGTCATTTCCTGGCGAGCGCCTTGGCCGCTGCCGCAACCATCCTTGGCTCTCGCGATTCGCTGGCCGACGAGGGGCCGCCGGAGACGACCACAATCCGGTTGGGCCGGTACCCCAACATCTGCGGCGCGCCCGTGGACCTCGCCGAGGATCTGCTGCTGGGAGAGGGGTTCACCGACATCCGCTACGTGGCGGAACTGTCCGTTGACGCGGTCGCACGGGGCGAGATCTACTTCGACCTCGAGACCGCGGCATGGGTCGCCTTCCAGCTCGATGCCGGCGAGCCGATCACGGCGCTCGCGGGCGTGCATCCCGGGTGCTACGAGCTGTTCGCGCACGCGCCCATCCAGGCCATCAGCGACCTGAAGGGCAAGAGGGTCGGCATCGCCCAGCAGCTCGGCCAGAGCGGGCATCTCCTTCTCGCGGTCATCGCGGCCCAGGTCGGGCTCGACCCGCACGAGGACATCGACTGGATCGCCAGTCCGACCGTAAGCCCCATGGAGCTGTTCGCCGAAGGGCAAGTCGATGCTTTCCTCGCGTTTCCCCCCGAGCCGCAGGAGCTGCGCGCCCGCAGGATCGGACGCATGATCCTCAACCTGGGCACGGACAAGCCATGGTCGCAGTATCTCTGCTGCATAGCCTTCGGCAACCGGGAGTTCGTTCGCGACCATCCGGTCGCCACCAAGCGATTCCTGCGTGCCATCCTCAAGGCCGCCGACATCTGCGCCGCCGAGCCGGAGCGGGCAGCGCAACAGCTGGTCGATCGGGGGTTCGCGGAGCGCTACGACTACGCGCTCCAGATGCTGGCGGAAATCCCCTACGACAGCTGGCGCGATTTCGACCCGGCGGACGCGATACGATTCTATGCGCTTCGGCTCCACGAGGTGGGCATGGTCAAGTCAAGCCCCGCGCAGATCCTCGCCGAAGGCACCGACTGGCGTTTTCTCGACGAGCTCAAGCGCGAGTTGAAGGCGTGAGATAGCACGCGCGTCGGCTCGAGGAAGCGGGTACGATCGCATCGAGACCGAATGAGATTATCGCCGATGGCACCGACTGGCGCTTCCTCAAGGACCTCGAGCGCGAGCTGAAGGCGCAATCGGGCGGGCGGTGCTCACGCCGGCCCTGAACATGAGTTAGGAAGCTTTCATGCAGATCCGACCGAATCGCCGGCATTTCCTGGCCGGCCTGTCCGCGGCTGGCGCCGCGGGTATCCTTCGCTCCCGGGCTGCGCTGGCCGACGAGGGGCCGCCGGAGACCACGACGATCCGGCTCGCCTACTACCCGAACGCCTGCCTGGCGCCGCTCTTGGTGGCCGAGGACCTGCTGCGCGCG
>JAJFBI010000430.1 GCA_020697385.1 Microvirga sp.
ACGGGCTGGAAGCGGCGGGCGAGGGCGGCGTCCTTCTCGACGTGCTTGCGGTACTCGTCGAGCGTGGTCGCGCCGACGCAGTGCAGCTCGCCGCGGGCAAGCGCGGGCTTCAGGAGGTTCGAGGCGTCCATGGCGCCATCGGCTTTGCCGGCGCCGACCAGCGTATGCATCTCGTCGATGAACAGGACGATGCCGCCCGCGGCCGCGATTACCTCCTGCAGCACGGCCTTCAGGCGCTCCTCGAACTCGCCGCGGTACTTCGCGCCGGCGATGAGGGCGCCCATGTCGAGCGCCAGCAGCTTCTTCTCCTTCAGGCCCTCGGGCACGTCGCCATTGACGATGCGCAGCGCCAGGCCCTCCACAATCGCGGTCTTGCCGACGCCGGGCTCGCCAATCAGCACGGGGTTGTTCTTGGTGCGCCGCGACAGCACCTGGATGGTGCGGCGGATCTCCTCGTCCCGGCCGATGACCGGATCGAGCTTGCCGTCCCGCGCCGCCTCGGTGAGGTCGCGGGCGTACTTCTTCAGGGCGTCGTAGGCGTTCTCGGCCGACGGGCTGTCGGCGGTGCGGCCCTTGCGGAGCTGGTTGATCGCCTCGTTCAGCGCCGAGGCGGTGACGCCGGCGCGGTTGAGCATGCGCCCGGCCTCCGAATCCTTCTCAACCGCGAGCGCGAGCAGCAGGCGCTCGACCGTGACGTAGGAATCGCCGGCCTTGTCGGCCGCCTTCTCGGCGGTGTCGAACAGGCGCACGAGCTCGCGGGTCGCCTGCGGCTGCGCGGCGGAGCCCGAGACCTTCGGCTGCTTGGCGAGCGCCGCGTCGACGGCGGCGAGCACCGCCTTGGCGCTGCCGCCCGTGCGCTCGATGAGCCCGGCCGCGAGGCCCTCGGGATCGTCGAGGAGCGCCTTCAAGACGTGCTCGGGCGTGAACTGCGGGTGCCCGTCCCGCATGGCGATCGTCTGGGCCGCCTGCAGGAAGCCTTGAGCGCGCTGGGTGTACTTCTCGATGTTCATGGCCGCAAAACCCCTCTCTCGGCTCCAGCGCCCTCTTGCATGAGGCTCAGCGAAGCCGCGGAGTCCGTCCTCGCGTCGCCTCGAGCGGCCGCTTCAAGCGATGGCGCCCAGGCGGCGGACGGCACCGACACGACCGCTACGCTTACCTCCCGGCTACAACGGATGGAACAGCGACGATTTGATTTCCCGCAACTGACGGCGATTCTCAGGGAGCGTAGGTTATCGCTCACTACGCGGCAGGAAATCCCAAGTGGTCGCAACCTCCCTGGACCGGGGACCCGGTCCAGTACGAGATGTCCGGTACGACCCGAGATGCCGACCACAAAGGCTGGCCCGGCAGGATTCCGGACGCCGGTCGCGGATCCGATGCGCGACGGCATGAACCTTGTCCGAAGGAATATGTCGGACGGCGGGCGTTGGTAAGTTGTTCGGCACCGTCGTGTGAGGCAGCCGAATTAACCGCGTCTCTTTCCTGGTGCGCGTGCGGGTGGCATGAGGAGAGTAGGTGGAAGACCCGATTTTGCGGCCGTGCTCGACCTTGAGCCCGACGAATAGGCCTGGCTCGGCGCGAAAGGCGCGAGCTCGGCTTTGACATTCCGCAATATGCGATGCCTGCCTTGGGTGGCACCTTGATCTCCTGGGCCGGCCACCAAGCCCAGTCCGTAACGGAGGCCTTGGATGACCTTCTTAATCCGAACCCCGGAAGCTCAGCGAGCTCCACGAGGAAATCGCGCAGTCGACGAAGGCTGCCGGCCAAGTGCGCAGGGGCGCCAAGGCAGTCGCCCGAGTTTCTGCCATTTCGTTGACGAGGAGGCGTTCGCCACTCGGGGGCCTCGCGCAGATGGCTCGTGGCGAAAAGCGGGTCGGCTCGCCCATCATGGTCTCTGGCGAGTTCGCGAGAGCTTATACGGCCGCCATGCATCGCGTCGGCCGATATGTACTTGACCGGTCGGGCAAAAGAAAACCGGCGTTCGCACCCGCCAAGCCCACGTTGACGGGCTCGCGCGGCTGCGCATCTACATGCCGGAGGGAGATGACAGCACGGGTGATGAACCAGGCCGGAGGATTCTCCGATGCCAGCACGTCGAAGATTGTTGATCCATGACGCTTGTTGGGAGATGCTAGATGAGCACCCTGAAAACGGTGATAACCACGACTTTGGCAGTCGGATTCTTGTTCGCTTCACAGGCCGCGCAAGCGCATTGCGACTCGGTGGACGGGCCCGTAGCCAAAGCGGTGCAGGCAGCTCTGGAGGATGGCAACATCAATCCGGTGCTGGCTTTCGCGCCGGCGTCGGCCGAAGCCGAGATACGTACCGCCTTCGAGAAGTCGCGAAAGGTCCGCAGCCTCGGCGGTGAGGCGCGGGCCCTCGCAGACCAGGCGTTCATGGAGACAACCGTTAGGCTGCACCGCGCCGGCGAGGGGGCCGCTTACACAGGGCTCAAGCCGGCGGGCATTGACTACGGGCCAGTGATCCCGGCCGCGGAGCACGCGGTGCGAACGGGCGACTTAACGAAGCTCAAGGTCGTGCTCGCCGCAGAGATCGAACACGCTCTTACGGACCGGCTCGCGCACGTCCGCGAGGCCCAGAAGGCTCCTCTGGACCCTCAGACCGCAGCTGAAGTACCGCCGGCCCGCGAGCGCATCAGCGCGGAGCTTGGCTTCATTACCTTTGCCGAGAGCATGCACCAGGCAATACTCGGAAAAGGCGCGGAGCAGCACGTGGACTGACGGCCGGTGCCGGGCGCCCAGCGCGATCGATGCGTGGCGCATTGACCGGGGGGCGCATCAACGCTGGTCACTTAATACCGGGGACCAGCTTGTAGGGTCGTCGCTGGGGTCCCCCGTGCGCCGTGCAACGCTGACGATGGCTCGTTGTTGCTGAGGAAGCGAGCGCAGGTTCAGCGCAATGGAGGGACGGAATGCCCCGTGAGCTGGTCATGATGGCCGTCATCCTCGCCGTCGCGACGCTAGCGGCTGGTGCTTATTATGCCTTGAGATTCGTCCGTCCCCCGGCGGTAGTGGTCGCACAAGTCGGGACCGAGGTTCTCGTGCGAGTCTTTGGTGTCGGCACGGTCGAGGCGCAGGTCCTGTCGAAGATCGGCTTTGAATCCGGCGTAGTGGCCGACGTGGATCTCAGCTGCGACGCGCACGAATCAAGCTCACTGCTTCACTCGCCGACCACTTGAGTGTCCGGTTATCCAGGCGGCGGCGGAGCTCGGCGATGTGCCGCCATTTGACCCCGGCGCAAGCCGCCCTTTGACTTCCCTCAAAGACCAGCGCGCCCATTCGCAGTAGCGATCGCCAACTGCTTCGGCTTACGCGCCTCGAATGATTGGAGGGCCCAATGAGCACGACTGGCCTGGATACCTTCGACCGCACTCTCCAAACGACGCATATCTGGCTCGACGAGTTGATGAAGGCGCTCGGCCCCGATCGGCAAAAGGCATGGCACGTGCTCGGCGCCGTGTTACGTGCCCTCCGCAATCATCTTCCGCTTGGGCTGGCGGTTCATCTCGGCGCCCAACTCCCTCTTCTGGTTCGCGGGACCTACTACGGGCAATGGGACCCGGCGGGCCAGCAGAAGCGATCGCGAACTCAGAAGGAGTTTCTGGAGGAGATTGAAAGCGAACTTGCTGCGGGGACGCGCGTGAACCCTCGCACCTGCGTGGAAGCGGTAGTCTTGATCCTTTCCCGCCATGTCGACCGCGGCCAGATCGAGAAAGTCCGGAACGCGCTACCCGAATCTCTTCGCGCGCTGTGGCCGGAGAGCGACAACG
>JAJFBI010000431.1 GCA_020697385.1 Microvirga sp.
GCTTCCTGGTGACCCATGCGCTGGGCCTGACCATAAAGACGATCAAACTGCGGGCCGGAGGTCGAAGCCATCTGGTTCAGCATGGCCATCTTTTCTGGCGGAAGCGGTACGCCGAGGCGGATCGGGGTCACGGAACCCGTCGCCTGCACGTCCGCCGCACCGCCGGCTGCCGCACCGGTCGTTGCGCCAACGCCTGCACCAACGGCCGCGCCCACGGGACCCCCGACCAGGGCGCCGACGCCTGCACCGGCCAAGGCACCTGTCGCCGTTCCGCCAGCCGAGCCCGGGGAGCCGCTCGATGCAGCGCCAGCCGTCGCACCGGCCGTTGCGCCAATGCCTGCGCCGACCGCGGCGCCCACGGGGCCGCCGACCAGGGCGCCGATGCCGGCACCAGCCAGGGTGCCGCTCAGCGAGCCGCCAATGAACTCACCATTCGCGGAATAGACCTGACGGCCACCGTTCAGGGCTTGGCTCGTCATGGAGTGATCCTGAATCATCTGCTGGGCATAGCGGCGGACGACAGGATTGCGGGAGCGCTCGAGGGCAAGCTGGCTCGTGGCAATCTCGAAGGCATCCGATTGAGCCGCCATCATGCGATAGCTCTGGCTGTCCATCACCATTTGGGCGGAGGCCGGGGCGGCCGAAACGGATGCGAACAGCGCCGCGAGGGCAACGTACTTCTTCATGAGATGAACTCCTGTTTTCTCGGGTCGCAGAACACCGTGCGCAGCCCGACAGGCTTGCGAAGTTCATAGGTGGCTGCTGCACCCCTTCAACGAGGAGCGAACTCAGCGGTTCCAGGAAAATAAAGGATTTCGCGAAGAGAATCCGCTGCGAATACTAAAGCTTAGCTCCCTCTAAGCTCGTGCAGGGAACGACTTAACTTGTGTTAGTCGAGGGTGGTCTGAAAACTAGGTTGCCGCCTAACCCTCTTCATGGGGCTGGCGAATGCGGGCGAGGGAGAGCATGCCCAGCCCCCCGACTGTACCATCGGGCTTCAATCCCCGTCGTTCCGCCATCAGGAGAAAGCCTGTTTCATCCCGGCCGATCGTGAACAGATGGTAGCCGGCGGTATGTGTCAGCGTTCCGCCGCGAGCCGAGGCCGAGGGGGCGCCGATCACGGGAATGGGGCCGCGCGGGCCATCGAGATGGGCGAGCGATCCCACATGGTTGTGGCCGTGGAGCACGAGCTCCGCACCCGCCCGGCAGAGCATCTTCTCGAAGCGTTTGGCGTCGGTCAGATTGCGGCCCGGATCCGCGCCGCCCACATGCGGCGGGTGATGGATAAGGACGATCCGGAAGCAGTGTGGGTCCTGCCCCAGCTCCTTCAGGATCTCCTCGGTGGCTTTCATCTGCCTGGAGCCGACCCGGCCCGATGCGACGAAGGGCAGCGTCGGGATCGCGGATGACAGCCCGACGATTGCAATGGGGCCGTAGCGGCGCAGATAGGGAAAACTCGCCTCGCGGCCGTCATCGCCGCGCGTCCAGGGGGCAATCTCCTTCATGAGCCCTTCCAAGGAACCGCGAACATAGGCGTCGTGATTGCCCGGCACGAAGGTCACACGCGACGGGTCGCCGAGTTCCTCCATAAACACACGGGAGGTCTTCCACTCGTCCGGAAGGCCGATGTTGCAGGTGTCACCCGTGCAGGTGATGTGGTCGGGCTTCTGGGCATGGATGTCGGCCACGAGCGCGGCCAAGAGCTCCATATCGTGCATGTCCTGCCGGCTGCGGTGCCAGTTGTACCAGCCGGTCAGGCGCTTGCTCAGAAGCTGCTTCAGGCGCGGCCGGGGCAGGGGGCCCACATGGGGGTCGGTCAAATGGGCGATGCGGAACATGGCGGCCGGGTTCATGCGAGTGGACACGAGAACTCGCGCGGCCGCCCCGCCCCGTCAAGCGCTGCCGATAAAGATACCGGCGAGGAGCACCAGCACGCCGCCGACGATCACCTGGTAGGTGGCGCTCCAGAACGGCGTCTCCATGTACTTCGTCCGGATCCAGGAGATCGCAACGAGCTCCACCGCCACCACAAGAGCCGCGATGCTGGTGGCCAGCATGAAGGCGTTGGGCCAGGAATCCGGCACCAGATAGGGCAGGGTGTGGCCGATGCCGCCGGCCGCCGTCATCAGGCCGCAGACGAGACCGCGCAGCCAGGGTGAGCCGCGTCCCGTGATCTCTCCGTCATCGGACAGCGCCTCGGTCAGGCCCATGCTGATGCCGGCGCCGACGGAGGCCGCGAGGCCCACCAGAAAGGTCTCCCAGTTGTTCTGGGTGGCAAAGGCGGCGGCAAAGAGGGGAGCAAGCGTCGAAACGGAGCCGTCGATGAGGCCGGCGAGCCCCGGCTGCACATATTGCAGCACGAAGAGACGACGGCGGGCATGCTCCTCGGCGGCTTCCGCATTCTCGGTCAGATGGGCGGCATGCAGTTCGCCGGCCTTGCGCTCGTGCCCGCGCTCGATCTCGGCCAGCTTGGTGAAGAGCTCCCTTAAGGAAACGTCCAGGGTCTGCCCGGCGGCCTTCTCGTAGAAGCTCGCCGCCTGCAGCTCCATGACCTCCGCCTCGCGGCGCATCCGGTCGAGATCGAGATGGGGGCTCCACCAGACGGCGCGGCGCTTCAGGAAGCCGCGCACGTCCTCCCGGCGGATGGGAGGCAGATGCTCGCCGAAGCGGGAGCGGTAGAAGTTGTAGAGGGAGTTGCGATGCTCGCGCTCTTCCTCGGCCATGCCGTCGAAGATCTCGGCCGAGGCGGGGAAGTCAGGGCTAAGGCGGTCCGCAAAATGCTGGTAGATCCGCGAGTCTTCCTCTTCGCTCGCAATGGCGAGCGCAACGACTTCGCGTTCGGAGAGTTCGGACAGAGACTTCATGGCGGCTCCAATTTAGAATTATTCTAAAAGAGAGCTGCGCCATAGCCAAGTCCCCTGCCATTGAAGACAGGGGCTCGTGCGAACTCAGTATTGAGCGCCCGGGATCAGGGTCGAGTAGACCGAGCGGTCGTCGAAGTTGAGGGCGGGCGACCACGAGAAACGGGCGGAGCGGTTCATGCGGGACAGAATGAAAGCGAGAAACATTGGAACACCTTTGGTTGCCGCTGTCTTAGACCTTCGTATTATGCGGGTCACGCGCCAAATTGATGCAACAGCTATGCAATTAATGAATGACGACATTCATCCTCCGGTAATCTTGTTATGATCGCATGGTTCGATGTCTGACCCCGCTCCCTCACGGAAAGCCTCACGCCTCCTGTCCATGGGGCTGCATACCTATTGGCGCTTCGCGAGGGGCATGACCCTGGGTGTCCGCGGCGTGGTGCTCGACCAGCAAAATCAGGTTTTCCTGATCCGGCATACCTATGTACCCGGATGGCACCTGCCGGGCGGCGGCGTCGAGACCGGCGAAACCGCCCTGAAGGCTCTCGACCGCGAACTGCGTGAGGAAGCCTGCATCGCGATCGACGAGCCGCCCCACCTCTTCGGCGTGTTCTTCAACAACCGGATCTCCCGGCGCGATCACGTTCTGGTCTATGTGATCCGGCGCTTCACGGTGCTGCAGGCCAAGCAGCCTGACCGGGAGATCGCGGAAGCGGGGTTCTTCTCCCTCGACAATCTGCCCGAGGAGACGACCTCGGCGACCCGCACCCGTCTGGCGGAGATCCTCGAAGGCCAGCCGCTCTCGCTGCATTGGTGAAGAGCGTTTGCGCCGCGTTCCCGACGCTGCTATGGCCTAGTGAACAGAGGAAACGCCGAGCCCCATGAGCATTACCCGGATTCTGCGACGACGACACGGCTGAC
>JAJFBI010000025.1 GCA_020697385.1 Microvirga sp.
GGACGAACCGGACCATGACGAACTCTGCGAACGCGAGCAACGTTACCTCCTGCGCGCGATCCAGGAGGATCTCGATCTGACGGACCACATGAACGACGCCGTCCGCTCCCTGCGCATCGTGCTCGCGGCCGACGAGGCGGTACGCACGGGACGTGTGGTGACGCTTTAGAAAACGGCCTCAGCGCTCTCTCACCTCAGCCTGAGGAGGATTGCGTGAGCAATCTGTCTCGAAGGAGGTTCCAGAGAGCACTGGAGCCTCCTTCGAGACGCAGCCTACGGCCGCTCCTCAGGATGAGGTTGTGAGTATACCGGCCGAGATTTGGCCAAATCCGAACGATCAGTCCTTCACGTAAAGGACGAAGCTGCGGCTCTTTCCGGCGAACTCCCGCTCGTATTCCCGCTCCACATGCCAACCGTGACGCTCATAAAAGCGACGGGCCGCATGGTTGTCGCGGAAGCACTCAAGACTTTTAACACCTCTCTGCTCAGCCTCCTTCAGGAGAAGCGCACCGCCACCCCTGCCGCTGGCATCAGGATCCATGAACAGCATGTCGATATGACCATCGACCATGAGCAGGAAGCCGACAGGCCTGCCATCCGAAGCAGCCACCAGCATGCGCTCCCATGATGAGGCGAAGCGTGCGGCGAAGAAGGTGGCGTCTCGGCTTTCGAGCACGTCCAGCTCCAAAATGTGCTCGAAGGCAGCCCGGTAGGATCTCTCGGCGATGGCCGCCAGAGCGGGCACGTCATCCGCTCCGGCAAGCCGCACGATCACGGCTGTCCCCGCAGGCGCGGATCGAGGGTATCGCGCAGGGCATCGCCCAGGAGATTGAAGCCGAAGGACAGGAACAGGATGGCAAAGCCCGCGAAGATCGCGCTCCAGGGAGAGAGCATGAGGAAGTTGCGGCCTTCCGACAGCATCAGGCCGAGCGACGGCGTCGGCGGCTGGGTGCCGAGCCCGAGGAAGGAGAGCGAGGCTTCCACAAGGATCGCGGCCGAGAGCAGCAGGCTTGTCTGAACGAGGATGACAGAAGCGAGGTTTGGCAGGATGTGCAGGAAGATGATGCGCGCGTCCGACGCGCCTATGGCACGCGCACCGGCCACGTATTCGCTTTCGCACAGCACCAGGGCCGGACCACGCAGGAGCCGGGCGAAGATCGGCGTATAGACCACCGCGATGGCAGCGGCCGCGCTGTAGGTGTGTGGGCCCAACACCGCGATGATGCCGATGGCGAGCAGCATGACCGGGAAGGCGAAGAGCACATCCATGATGCGCATGATGATCCGGTCGAGCCAGCCGCGGTAATAGGCAGCCACGAGACCGAGAGCACCTCCGGCAAGAAGCGCGATAGCGACCGCGAGCAGGCAGGCGATGAGCGAGGTGCGGTAGCCGTAGAGGATGCGGGTCAACACATCGCGACCCAGCTGATCGGTGCCGAACCAGTTCAGCTCGGTCGGCGCCCGCAGGCGCCGCGCTACGCTCTGCGCCATGGGATCGTAAGGCGCGAACAACGGTGCTCCGAGGGCAAGGATGATCTGAATCGCCACCAACACGACCGCGAAGGTCAGAAGCTTGTTCTTGGCCAGACGCTGCACGGCTCTAAGCCCTCACACGGGGGTCGACGACGATGTAGAGAAGGTCGACGAGAAAGTTCACGATCACGAAACCTGCCGTGACCACCAGGATGGTCGCCTGGATCAGCGGGTAATTGCGTTCGGCGATGGCCCCGAGAATGAGGCGACCGAGGCCAGGGATGGCAAACACCTGCTCGACCACGATGGCGCCGCCGAGCAGATAGCCCGTCATGATGCCCACGCTGGTGAGGAATGGGATCAGCGCGTTGCGCAGGGCATGCTTGTAGACAACCTTGCGCTCGGCCAAGCCCTTGGCGCGTGCCGTGCGGACATAATCCTGACCCAGCGCATCCAGCATGGCCGAGCGCACGAGACGCGAGAGGTTGGCGAGGATCGGCAGCGCCAGGGCAATGGCGGGCAGCGTCATACGCTGCAGGTTGCCGACCGGATCCTCGGAAAACGGCACATAACCCAGCGATGCAAAGCCCGGCGCCCAACTCGCGAGAAACAGGATCAGCACGATCCCGAGCCAGAAGGAGGGGATCGTGAGTCCGGCGATGGCCGTGACGCGCATCGCCATGTCGGCCGCACCCCCGCGGGTCTGCGCCATCAGACAGCCCACTGGCACCGCGAGCACGGCGCCGACGAGAAGCGCCAGGAATGTGAGCTCGAGCGTCGGCCACAGGTGCAGAAGAATTTCGCCGGCCACAGGCCGACCGGTCCAGAGCGAGGTGCCGAAATCGCCGCGCAGCGCAGCGCCCGCCCAGAGCAGGTACTGCTCGACGATGGGACGGTCGAGGCCGACGCGGCGGTTGAGCTCCGCCATCCGCTCGGGCGTGATCTCGGTGTTCGCCCCAAGCATGATCGCGACAGCGTCGCCCGGGATCAGGCGGATCATCAGGAACACGATGATCGACACGCCGAACAGGACGACGACGAGATCGATGAGGCGCGCGAGCAGGACTCGGTTCATTCAGGCTGGCTCTTTGATAGCAGAAGCCCGGCGCCATACGGATGCGGCGCCGGGCGATGGAAGCCGCTCAGTAGGAGGCGTTGCGCAGCAGCATGAGCGAGCGGTTCGGCATCACGTCGTAGCCCTGCAGCTTGCTGTTCATGGCCGAGAACAGCGTGCCGTAGGTGAGATGCGCGGCGGGGCCGGAGCAGGCGAGCTTCTGCTGCACCTTGTCATAGGCTGTCTTACGAGCGGCCTGATCCTGCTGGCTGCGGGCCTGATCGAGCAGCCCGTCGATCTCCGTGTCCGAATACTTGAACACGTTGGTCGATCCGCCGGTGCGGAAGGTGCGGTAGAAATACTCGTCCGGATCAGGCTGGCCGGCATTGAGCGAGGCGAACATGTCGAAGTTGCTGTTGCGCCAATCCTGGATGAACTGGCCCTGCTCCTGGTTGACGAGCTCGACCTTGAAGCCCGCTTTGTTCAACTGCTCCTGAACCACCTGGGCGATATCCTTGATATCCTGGCGCGGCAGGACCTTCAGGGTGACGGCCACAGGCGTCGCGACGCCTGCCTCCTTCAGAAGCGCCTGGGCTTTCGCCGGGTCGGGCTTGTAGCAGGCAAACTGGTTCACATCGAGTGCCCAGGATTTCAGAGCCGGAGAAAGCGGGCCACCCGGAACGCCGGCGCCGAACAGAGCCGCATCGACGATCTCCTGGCGGTTGATGGCGTAGTTCACCGCCTCGCGCACCTTCGCGTTGTCGAAGGGCGGCTTCGACACGTTCATGCCGATGAGCGTGTAGGCGAGATCCATGGTCTCGGCGAGCTTCACGTTCGGCTTGCCCTTGAGCTGCAGGGCCGTGGCCGCATCAATGTTGGGCAGAAGGGCATATTGCCCGTTGCTTAGGCCCACCTGACGGGTAGCGGATTCAGGCACGATGTTGAACTTGAGCCCGGCGAGCTTCGGCAGGCCCTTCTCCCAATAGGCATCGTTCTTGGTTAGCAAGATGAAGCCGTTGGGCTGCCATTCCTGGAACTTGAACGGTCCTGTGCCGACCGGCGCCTTCTGCAGGGCATCCTTGTTCGCCTCCATGGCGCTCGGCACGATGGCGATGGTGGCGAGCGACGACAGGAGCGCTGCGGACGGCTCCTTGAGCTTCAACTCTACGGTCTGCGCATCGACCGCGTTGGCGCTCTCTATCGCCGCAAGGCGGCTTGCCAGAGGCGAAGCGATGTCCTTGCTCTGGACGCGCTTGATGGAGGCGACCACGTCCTCGGCATTCATGTCGGAGCCGTCGTGGAATTTCACGTTCGCGCGCAGCTTGACGGTATAGGCCTTGCCGTCCGGCGCGGCGGTCCAGGATTCGGCAAGGCCCGGAACGGTCTTGAGATCCTTGTCGATGGCCGTGAGGCCTTCATAGATGTTGCCGTTCACCACCATGAAGCTCGGGAATGCGGTGATGAGATGCGGGTCGAGACCCGTTGGGCTCGCATCCGCGCCGATTTCCAGAACCTGAGCCGAGGCGGAGGCCATCGCCGCCACCATGAAACCTGCGCCGAGCGCGCCGCGCAGAGCTGACCTGACCATACGTTTATTCCTCCCTTGGAAGCCACGGAGCAATTTATAGGACATCGCCGCGGACCTGTCATGGTCCAATCTCATACCACTCTGGACCGACCCACACGCTGTGCTATGGTCGCGGCCAAAGGCGCAAGGTCGGAGAAACAGATGTCGGATCGTTCCATCGTCAAAGCCATCGGGGTGATCAGCGGCACATCGATGGACGGCATCGACGTCTCCATCGTCGAGACCGATGGAGACACTGTCGTAAAGCCGGGGCCCGGCCGCACCTTCTCGTACCCGGACGATTTGAGAAAAACTCTCCAAGCGCTGATCGCCGAGCCGGCGCGGGCGCAGAGCGAGCCGCTAGAGGATCTGGAGCGAGCCGTCACGGAGGCACATACCGCCGCCATCCAGCGCTTCATGGCGGAGGCCGGGATCGCCGCCGCGGAGGTGAGGCTCATCGGCTTTCACGGACAGACAGTTTATCACCGGCCGGAGATCCGCTTCACGCGTCAGCTCGGGCTTGGCAACAAGGTCGCCGAGGCGCTCGGCATCGATACGGTCTATCGCTTCCGTCATGCCGATGTTGCGTCAGGCGGGGAAGGCGCTCCCTTCGTGCCTCTCTACCACCGCGCGCTTGCCAGCAACCTCCAGCAGCCGATCATGATCCTCAATCTCGGCGGGGTCGGGAACGTCACCTATATTGACGGCGATGTGGTGATCGCCTTCGATACGGGCCCTGCAAGCGCGCTGCTCGACGATTTCGTACTGCGCCGTCGCGGCCTGAGTTATGACGAGAATGGGCAGCTGGCAGCCTCCGGCACAGCCGACGGGAAACTCGTCTCCGCGTTCATGCAGAACCCGTTCTTCGATCGTCCTGCGCCGAAATCCCTCGACCGCCAGGATTTTCACGCCCGCGCCAGAGGCGTCGAAGCGCTCTCGGATGAGGACGGCGCGGCGACCCTGGCGGAATTCACGGTGCAATCCGTCGTCGCGGCCTTGCGCCATGTTCCACGCGCGCCGCAGCGCTGGCTCGTCACCGGCGGCGGGCGGCGCAACGCTCACTTCATGAAGCGTCTGCATGAGGAACTCGGCGTCGCGGTCGATCCGGTGGAAGCCGTGGGCTGGGACGGCGATTTCCTTGAGGCGCAGGCCTTTGGCTATCTCGCCGTGAGATCGACCCTCGGGCTGCCTCTAAGTCTGCCGACCACGACCGGCGTGCCGCATCCGATGCCCGGCGGCGAACTGCACCGCGCCGCGTGAGGCCATTATGGCCCTGACGGATCTGATTGACGAAGCCTTCGCGCCCGCTGCTGCCTCGACCCGGAACGGCAGCATTCCCGGCGCCGTCCTCGGGCTGGTTACGGCCAATGGCGAGCGGGCCGTGCAATGGGCAGGCCATTCGCAGATCGAGCCGGAGCGCGAAAACGTTTCCCGTGAAACATGGTTCGATCTCGCCTCGCTCACGAAGGTGATCTTCACGACCACGCGTATCCTGCAACTGGCCGAGGAAGGCCGGATCGCGCTCGACGATCTGCTCGTGAAAGTCATTCCGGATCTTCGCCAATACGACATGAATGCCGCCGAGCGGCGGCTCACCTTCCGCCAATGCCTTGCGCACCAGACGCATCTGCCGGCCGTGGAGCCGCTCTACAGCTATGGGCAGGATCCGAACACGCTGCGTGCCTTCATCCTGCAGCGCGTCTGGCAGCCGGGGCCGCCGGTCTATTCCGACATCAATTACATGCTGCTTGGCATCGCCATCGAGCGCATCACCGGGCAGACGCTGGTCGATCAGCCGCTTTCCGAACGCTTCTCGTTCAGGCCTGATCCAAAGCTCTGTGCGGCGACCGAGAAGGATACCTGGCGCGGGCGCGTGATCCGCGGCGAAGTGCATGACGAGAACGCTTTCGCGCTCGGCGGCGCCTCGGGCCATGCGGGCCTGTTCGGCACCATCGACGGCGTGCTCGACTTCGCCCGTTCACTCCTCGACGGCACGGGGCTGTCACCCGATTCCATCAAGGCCATCCGCACGCGGGAATCGGAGAAGCGGACCGTGGGCTGGGAAGGCTTCCATCCCGGTTGGCACGGCGGCGATTCCTGCTCGCCCGACACCATCGGCCACACGGGCTTCACCGGCACTGGCCTCTGGATCGATTTCGACCGCGGGCTTGCTTGGTCGTTGCTGACCAACCGGGTTCATCCGAGCCGGCACAAGGATAGCGGGATCCTTACCTTACGCCGTGCAACAGGCGAGCAGGTGATCGCGTTGTTCGACCGGCAGTCGTGACTTTAAGGATGCCAGCAGAAACGTGGTGACCAACTCCATTCTGTCGTCCGCAGGCGATTGTTGCGGGTTTCAACTGGTCCTATATTGGTCTGGAAGAAGGTTGACATAATGGCGACAGAACATTTCAGTACCCGCTATCAGGATCTCGACACGTGGCCGAGCCTCGATGTGCTCTCGGCCTTTCTCGAGGGCCAGCTCTCCGCCGTGGCAGCCGTCAGGCCCGCCCTGCCTGCCATTGCCGTAGCGGCTGAGGAGGCTGTGCCGCGTCTGCGCCGCGGCGGACGGCTTGTGTATGCAGGCGCCGGAACCTCGGGCCGCATCGGCGTTCAGGACGGTACGGAACTGCCACCGACCTTCAACTGGCCAGACGACCGAATCGTCTACCTGATCGCCGGCGGTGAAGGCGCCATCATGCAGGCGGTCGAGAATGCCGAGGATTCGGTTGAGGACGGCATCGCGGGCATCCGCGACAACAACATTGGACCGGACGACGTGGTGATCGGCGTAGCAGCCAGCGGCCGGACGCCGTTCACCATTGCGGCCCTTAAAGAAGCGGCTGCACGCGGTGCCCAGACCATTGGCATCTCCAACAATGCCGGCACCCCGCTGCTCGAGGTCTGCTCCCATCCGATCCTGGCCGATACGGGCGAGGAGGTGGTGGCCGGCTCGACGCGCATGAAGGCCGGCACGGCGCAGAAGGTGATCCTCAACCTGCTCTCGACCCTGATCATGGTCAGGATGGACCGGGTCTATCGCGGCCTCATGGTCAACATGCGCGCGACGAACGCCAAGCTGCGCCGCCGCAGCGAGATCATGGTCATGCAGATCACCGATTGCGACGAGGCCACGGCAACGGATGCCATCTTAGAGGCCGGCGGCGACCTGAAGACTGCCGTTCTTATCGCCATGGGCGCCAGCCCGGCGGACGCGCAGGGCGCGCTTGAGCGCCACGACGGCAATCTGCGCAAAGCTCTGGCGGATATCCCCAAGACGTCCTAACAGAAAGTTGGCACTGACAAAAAGGCTGCGGGCGAATGGGGCTGGGGCTGGGCATCGATGCGGGCGGAACCGCCACGCGCTGGCGGCTGGCGGATGCGGCCGGCCAATGCGTCGCCAAGGGCTCCATTGCGCCCCTGACTGGTCATCTCTTTTCCGCCGCCGCGGAGGAGCGCGCCCGCCAGATCGTCCTCGATATGGCTCAAGCCGTGTTGAAGACAGGCAAGCCGCTCGGCATCATCGCGGGCATCACGGGCCTCACCCGCGACACGCCCGCCGAGGCCACTATGCAGGCTATGTTTGCGGAAACCTTCGAACTGCCGCCCGACAAGGTTTTCGTCGCGGAGGACATGTGGATCGCCTACCTGTCCTATTTTGCGCTGGGCGAAGGCATCCTGGTCTATAGCGGCACCGGCTCCATCGGCTACTACCTGTCCGAGGACAAGCAGGTGATCCGGGTCGGCGGTCGTGGCAACCTCATCGACGATGGTGGTTCCGGCTTCTGGATCGCCCGCGAGGCGCTCAAAGCCGTCCTGCGCACCGAGGAGGAAAGCCCTGGCGCAGGCTGGACCTCGACGCTGGGCACCTGCCTGGCCCGGGCGCTCGGTGGCACCGACTGGAACATCGTCCGCTCCTTCGTCTATGGCGGCGACCGGGGCAAGATCGGGTCGCTGGCCCGCGCCGTGGGCGAAGCAGCCTCTGCCGATGACGCCACAGCCCTGAGCATTCTCAGAGAGGCCGGCGGGGAACTGGCTCGCCTTGCCAACGCTCTCATCAAGCGCCTCGGCCCCAGGCCGGTGGCCCTGGTGGGCGGCAGCGCGCGCCTCCACCCGGTCGTCGCCAGCGCCTTCCGCAAGGAGCTCATCGCTCCCGTCGAGTTCATTGCGACCGATCTCGACGCGGCCCTGACGGCCGCCCGCCTGGCCGCGACCCTCAACAGGGCCTGAAAACCGCCAAGCCCAAAGGCCAAGCCTGTACGGCTTGCCTAATCCTCCCCTCTCGTCCAAGACTCAGGGCGAATTCAACGAGATGATGTTCCAGCGATGCATGCTCTCTTTGTCGGACAGACCTATATCGACGTGACCTTCCTGGCGGACGAGTTGCCGACCGGCGACGAGAAGACCGTGGCGCGGGATTATGCGATCTCGTTCGGCGGCAATGCGGTCACGGCGGCCTTTGCCTGCGCCAAGCTGGGACTGCCGCCCGACCTGCTTACATCGATTGCCGACGACTGGCTCGGCCGCATGTTCATCGACATGGCGGCGAAATACGGCATCTCCGTCCACCACCGGAAGGTCCACGAATCCTCCCTGTCCTTCATCATGCCCCGCGGCGGCAAGCGCGCCATCGTGCGCTGCCGCGACGACCATTACCTGCATCCGGTGCCGCCGCTGAACCTGGAGGGCTGTAAGGCGCTGCATCTCGACGGCCACCAGGCCGATGCCGCCATGCACTACGCAAAGGCCTGCCGCGAGGCGGGCATTCTCACCTCCCTCGACGGCGGCGGCCTGCGCTCGAACACCCATGAACTCCTGGAATTCATCGATGTCGCCATCGTGGCCGAGCGCCTGTGCGAGCAGATGAACCTGACTCCGGCCGGGATGCTGGGCTATCTCAAGAGCCGCGGCTGCAAGATCGGCGGCGTGACCTTGGGCGAGCGTGGCCTCGTCTGGTATGACGAGACCGGCCAGGAAGGGGTTATGCCCGCCCTCGACGTTCCGGGCGACAAGGTCGTGGACACGAACGGCGCCGGCGACATCTTCCATGGCGCCTATGTCTATTCCGCCATGGCCCGGCCCGAACAGCCGTGGCGCGAGCATTTCATCTTCGCCCGCGGGGCCTCGTCCCATGCGATCCAGCATCTCGGCAACGAGGCGAGCCTGCCGACGATCGCCGACATCGCGCAGGCGCAGGCGGAGTTCCCGGAGAAAGCTCCATCGAAGGCTCTGCTGGATGCTCCCGATATGGCTGGACAAAGCCAGCTGACAGCCTAGAACAAGATTGCGAAACAAGATCACCGTGGCATTGATGCCTCTCGTTCATGTGCTTTCGTAAAGGATGTATGCGTGAGCCCCTCCCAACCCTGGGCCTATGGACTCGATGAGATCCGCCTCCAGGGGGGAGCGGAAGGATTCAGCCGGGAGGCTTTGTCCGAGCTTCTGGAGAATGTGCCCCTGGCCATTGCCGTAACCCTTGGGCCGGACCAGCAATTCGCCTTTGCAAACCGCCTGTTTCGGTCCGCCCTGTCCGGTCCCGACGAGGACATCGTCGGCCGGACCGTATCCGAGGTTATGGGCGAGAGATTCACCCCTGAGCTTTGGACCTTACGCGAGAAGGTGTTCCAGACCGGCGAGCCGCAGGAGCTGAAGGATCATGCCCTCGTCCTTACGCCAGGCACCACCACCTATTGGGACATCAAGCTTCTGCCGGTTCGCGATGGGAGCGATGGGATCAGCGGAATCCTCGCTCTGGCAGCCCATGTGACGGAGCGGGTCAAGGCGCGCGGCGAAGCCGAGGTCAAGGCTCGCGAGGTTGCACTTCACAACGAGCGTCTGGCGCTTGCCGTCGAGGCGACGGAGATGGGCCTGTGGGAGTGGAACGCCCAGACCGGCGAGACCTTCTGGTCGGACCGGCAGAAGGACATCTTCGGCCTGCCGCGGAGCGAGCCCGCATCCTACGAGTTCTGGTACTCGGCCATTCACCCTGAGGATCGCGAGCATGTGGTGAGCAGCGTCGGATCCTTGAGCGATCCTCGCTCGGGAGGGCAGATCCAGATCGAGCACCGGGTTGTGCGCCCTGACGGAGAGATCCGCTGGATCCTCAGCCGTGGCCGCATGCTCTACGAGATCGTCAACGGCGAACTGAAACCCGCCCGGGTTCTCGGCACGATCATCGACATCACGGAGCGGCGCCGGAACGACGAGATCCGTCAGCTTCTGGTGCAGGAGCTCAATCACCGGGTCAAAAATCTCTTTGCCATGACGAGCGGCATGATCGCCCTTACGGCCCGTTCGGCACAGACGCCGAAGCAGATGGCGGCCGCCCTGAGCGGGCGCATCGACGCCCTCGCCCGCGCCCATGAACTGATCCGTCCGGCTATCACGGGCAGCGCGCCGACAGACGGCGAAACCTCGGTCGTGGAGATCGTGCAGGTCATCCTGGCGCCGCACATCAACCAGGACGCGCCCTCTCCCATGACGCTGGAAGGGCCGGAGGTGCGGATCGGCCCGAAGGCTGCAACGATCCTGACGCTGGTGCTCCATGAGCTGGCCACCAACGCGTTGAAATACGGCGCGCTCTCACTGCCGGAAGGCCGCCTGAGGATCACTTGGGTACGCGGCGCGATGCTCACGCTCACATGGCAGGAGGAGAACGGGCCAGCAATCCAGGGTGTGCCGAGCGCGGAAGGCTTCGGCTCGAAGCTCGTGCGCCGGAGCGTGACGGACCAGCTCGGCGGCGCGATTGCCTATGACTGGCGCCCAGGCGGCCTGCAGGTGCGCATCGACCTGCCGCTGAATCAGCTCGACGCTTGATGCAGAAATATCATTCCCGGCCGGAGCATCAGCGGAGGGGAGTCCAGCGCTGAGCGTGTGAGTGGATCCCCTTCCCTCGCCTAAGGCTTGGCCTGCGGATGATACCCTCACTGTCATTCCGGGGCGGCCCATGGCCGGGCCCGGAATCCATAAACACCACGATTCAGGAACAGGCTCTGGGCGTCCCACTTCTTTCTGCACCGCTAGCGGTTATGGATTCCGGGCTCCGCTGCGCGGCCCCGGAATGACAGTGAGTGGTACGCCCACCACGTCATGGCCGTCCCCGGAACAGGTCCGGGGATGACGGGTCTCGATCCTTAAGCCGCCTTCTTCTGATAATCCTTCACGTCCGAGAACTGGATCGCCTTGTAGCGGTCGACCTCGTATTGAAGGTTGAACTGGTTCGGCGCCATGAACACGGGCGCATCGTCGAGATCGCGCGCCATGGCCGACAGGTGGCTCTCGATGAACTTGTCGAGCTCCCGCGGATCGTCCGCCGTGATCCAGCGGCAGATGGAGAAGCGCGTCGGATCGTAGTCGATCGGCAGGCCGTATTCGGCGGCAAGCCGCTCCTTGAGCACGTCGAGCTGCAGCGCGCCGACGACGCCGACGATGGCACCGGAGCCATCCTGCGGCACGAAGAGCTGCACCACGCCTTCTTCCGCCATCTGCTGCAGGGCCTCGCGCAGCTTTTTCGCCTTCATGGCGTCCTGCAGCTTGATGCGGCGCAGGATTTCCGGCGCGAAGCTCGGCACGCCGCGGAAAACGAGATCCTCGCCTTCGGTAAGCGTATCGCCGATGCGCAAGGTTCCGTGGTTCGGAATGCCCACCACGTCGCCGGCCCAGGCCTCGTCCGCAATCGCGCGATCCTGCGCGAAGAAGAATTGCGGCGAGTTCAGGCTCATGGGCTTGCCCGTGCGCACGAGCTTCGCCTTCATGCCGCGCTGGAGTTTTCCTGAGCAGATGCGCATGAAGGCGATGCGGTCGCGGTGGTTCGGATCCATGTTGGCCTGGATCTTGAACACGAAGCCCGACATCTTGGGCTCACCCGCCTCGACAAGACGCTTGTCAGCCTCCTGGCCGCGCGGCGGCGGCGCGTAGGCGGCGAGCGCATCGATGAGGTCGCGCACGCCGAAATTGCGCAAGGCGCTACCGAAGAACACGGGCGTGAGATGGCCTTCACGGAAGGACTCGAGGTCGAAAGGCTTGCACGCCTCCTGCGCCAGCATCACCTCCTCCTGCCACGCATCCGCCTCTTCCGGCGGCAGCAGGCTCATCAGCTTCGGATCGTCAGGACCGGAGACGGGCGTCGGCTCCTCGTCTGTGTCGATGCGGCGCACGACGTTGCGGCGCAGGTCGAACGTGCCGGCAAAGCTCCGGCCCTGGCTGATCGGCCAGGTGACGGGTGCGGTGTCCAGCGCCAGCGTCTTCTCGATCTCGTCGAGCAGGTCGAAGGGGCTGCGCGCCTCGCGATCCATCTTGTTGATGAACGTGACGATCGGGATGTCGCGCATGCGGCAGACCTCGAAGAGCTTGCGGGTGCGCGCCTCGATGCCCTTGGCCGCGTCGATCACCATGATGGCGGAATCGACGGCGGTGAGGGTGCGGTAGGTGTCTTCCGAGAAGTCCTCGTGGCCCGGCGTATCGAGCAGGTTGAACACGCAGTCGCCGTACTCGAAGGTCATGACCGAGGTCACCACGGAGATGCCGCGCTCCTTCTCGATGCCCATCCAGTCGGACCGGGTCGAGACGCGGTTCTTCTTGGCCTTCACCTCGCCGGCGAGCTGGATCGCGCCCCCGAACAGCAGCAGCTTTTCGGTGAGCGTGGTCTTGCCCGCGTCCGGGTGGGAGATGATGGCAAAGGTTCGGCGGCGGCCCACCGGGGCCGGAAGATCGGTCATGGCTTTTAAAAATTCTCTGGGATCGACATGGGGGACAGAACGCCGCAGCGCCCTGCCCTTTCGCTGGACTCTTCTCACCCCATATGGGGCTTTCCCGTCAACAACGAAAGGAGGTGATCCAGTGTCTCATTGTCATACCCTACGGTCCCCGGTTGCCGCGACCTGGATCTTGGCCTCTGCCGAGATCGGTGCGTAACGCACAAAATGGCCGGCTCTAACGGGCCGTGGAACCGACAATGGAAAGGCCGCCCCGAGGGGCGGCCTTTCTTGTTTTCAGGGCTAATTCAAAAATTTGACCTCATCCTGAGGAGCAGCGCAGCTGCGTCTCGAAGGAGGGTCCAGAGAGCACTGGAGGCGCCCTCGTGCCCGGACAAAGTCCGGGACCTCGAGACGCCGCCTTCGGCGGCCCTCAGGATAAAGGCTTAGGAAGTTCATCAGATGACCCATGCTGAGGCTTTACGCACTCAGCAGCTTGCCGGTGCGCTTGGCCTCGGTGCCGGCGATCTTGGCCAATCGCATGCCCCTGGTGACGAAGCGCTGGGCGATCCGGGCGAACATCACGCCATCGCAGGGAGCCTTGACCTGGGCCACCGCGCCCGTATGCGGATCGACGACATCGGCAATCACATCGCCGGCCCTCACCTTTGCGCCCACATCGGCCTTGAAGACGAGGATGCCATAGGCCGGAGCCTTGACCGGCTCGGAGGCTGCAAGCGGCGTGGCCTGGCAAAGCGGCTCCCGCACCTGCGGAGCCTCTCCGGCGATGGCCCCACGCAGGATCAGGTAATCGACAACCGCCGCCGCATCGGCCTGCCCCGTCTCATGGCTCACGTCCCGCTCGCCCCGGAACTCCAGGGTGGTCGAATGGCAACCGAAGGGGATCGGGTGATCCAG
>JAJFBI010000432.1 GCA_020697385.1 Microvirga sp.
CCTGCTCTACATCGCCGAGTACAAGCGCCGGCAGGCGGCGCCCGGCGTGAAGGTGACGCGCCGGAATTTCGGTCGCGACCGCCGCTACCCCATCGTCAACCGCTACCGCGACCAGGGACTGGCGGCGCATCAGAAGGACGAAGCCCTGGAGCGCGCCATGGGCAAGCCGCGGGTTGGGTCGATGGATGTTTAAGCATTCCCAGGCCGGTGCCCCTTGCGCACCTTCGCTCCCTTCGCCATAGCATTTGCATGTCCAAGCCCATCGTTCGCTTTGCCCCGTCTCCGACCGGGCACATCCATATCGGCAACACCCGCGTGGCCCTGCTCAACGCGCTCTATGCGCGTCGGGAAGGCGGCACCTTCATCCTGCGCTTCGACGACACCGATCTGGCGCGGTCGAAGCAGGAATATGCGGAGTCCATCGAGACCGATCTGCATTGGCTCGGCATCCCGCCCGATGTGGTCGTGCGGCAGTCGGAGCGGTTTGCGCTCTACGATGCCGCAGCCGAGCGGCTGAAGGCGGCCGGGCGGCTTTATCCATGCTTCGAGACGCAGGAAGAACTCGAGTTTCGCCGCAAGCGCCAGCTCGCCCGCGGCATGCCGCCGATCTATGACCGGGCAGCCCTGAAGCTCACGGACGAAGACCGCGTCAAGCTTGAAGGCGAGGGCCGCAAGCCGCACTGGCGCTTCCGCCTGGAGCCGACGAACGTCGCTTGGGACGACCTCGTGCGCGGTCCCTGCCACGTGGATTGCAGCTCGCTCTCCGACCCGGTGCTGGTGCGCGAGGACGGCACCTACCTCTACACCCTGCCGTCGGTGGTGGACGACATCGACCTGAAGATCACCCATGTGATCCGCGGCGAGGACCACGTGACCAACACGGCAGTGCAGATCCAGATCTTCGAGGCGCTCGGCGCCGGCTCTCCCACCTTCGCCCATCACAGCCTGCTGATCACGGCGAGCGGCGAGGGGCTGTCGAAGCGCCTCGGGCATCTATCGGTGAAGGGCCTGCGCGACGCCGGCCTCGAGCCGCAGGCGGTCGCATCGCTTGCGGTGCTGGTCGGTTCGGCCGAGGCCGTGCGGCCGGTGGCGGATCTCAACGAGCTCGCCAAGCTGATCGACTTCTCGCACATCTCCCGCGCCCCGGCGAAATTCGATGAGAGCGAGCTGGAGCACCTGAACGCACGCCTCATCCACGAGATGCCCTATGGGGCCGCCCGCGAGCGGCTGGCGCAGCTTGGAGCCGATGAGGGCGAGACTTTCTGGAATGCGGTACGCGGTAACCTGACGAAAGTTCAGGATGCGGCGGATCGAGGCTGCCGCCGGCGTCCTGCCGGAAGGCCCTTGGGATGCCGCAACCTGGAAGGCTTGGACGGAAGCCGTGAAGGCCGCCACAGGCGTCAAGGGCAAGGCGCTGTTCATGCCGCTTCGCCTCGCGTTGACCGGGCTGGATCATGGTCCCGAGCTGGCGGCGCTCCTGCCGCTGATCGGAGCGGAACGCGCGAAGGCGCGGCTGTCGGGTCAGGTGGCTTAAGGCCAACTCTCGTATCCTCGTCATGCCCGCACTTGTTGCGGGCATCCACGTTTTCATACGCCGCAAAGACGTGGATGCCCGGGACGAGCCCGGCCATGACGGAGAGGAGAATGAAGGCGGAGGCTTACGCCTTGATCCTGTACCCTGTCCTGAAGATCCACCCGATGCCGCCGAGGCAGAGAAGCATGAAGACCAGCGTCATGCCGAGGCTGATGCCTACGCCCACATCGGCGACGCCGTAGAAGCTCCAGCGGAAGCCGCTCACCAGATAGACCACCGGGTTGAAGAGCGCGATGGTCTGCCAGAAGGGCGGCAGCATGTTGATGGAGTAGAAACTGCCACCCAGGAAGGCCAGCGGCGTCACGATCATCAGGGGCACGATCTGCAGCTTCTGGAAGCTGTCGGCCCAGATGCCGATGATGAAGCCGAACAGGCTGAAGGTGATGGAGGTCAGCACCAGGAAGGCGATCATCCAGACAGGATGCTCGATGGAGAAATCTACGAAGAGCCGTGCCGTGATCAGGATGATCGTGCCGATGATGATCGACTTGGTAGCTGCCGCACCCACATAGCCGATCACGGTCTCTACCGCGGAGATCGGCGCGGACAGAACCTCGTAGATCGTGCCGGCGAATTTCGGCATGTAGATGCCGAAGGAGGCGTTCGAGATGCTCTCGGTCAGGATCGACAGCATGATCAGGCCCGGCACGATAAAGGCGCCGTAGCTCACGCCCTCGATGCTGGCCATGCGCGAGCCGATGGCCGATCCGAACACGATGAAATAGAGCGAGGTCGACAGCACGGGCGAGGCGATGCTCTGCATGATCGTGCGCCAGGTGCGCGCCATCTCGAAGAGATAGATCGCCTTGATTGCATAGAAGTTCATGAGCGCCCCCGCACCAGGCTGACGAAAATCTCCTCGAGCGACGACTCGGAGGTCTGAAGGTCCTTGAAGTCGATGCCGTGCTCGCTCAATCGGCGCAGGAGACCTGCGATGCCCGTCTCCTGACTTTGAGTATCGAACGTGTAGACGAGTTCGGTGCCATCAGAAGAGAGCTGGAGGTTTTCCGATTGCAGCTCGGGCGGCAGGCTCGTGACCGGGTTCTGCAGGTGCAGGGTGAGCTGCTTCTTGCCCAGTTTCTGCATCAGAACATGCTTGTCCTCGACCAGGACGATCTCGCCCTTGTTGATCACCCCGATCCGGTCGGCCATCTCCTCGGCCTCCTCGATGTAATGGGTGGTCAGGATGATGGTGACGCCGTTCTCCCTGAGACGACGGACCATGTTCCACATGTCCCGCCGCAGCTCCACGTCGACGCCGGCGGTGGGCTCGTCGAGGAACAGGATCGTGGGCTCGTGCGACAGGGCCTTGGCGATCATCACCCGGCGCTTCATGCCGCCGGACAGCGTCATGATCTTGCTGTCGCGCTTTTCCCAAAGGGAGAGGTCCTTGAGGATCTTCTCGAGGTAGGCCGGGTTCGGCGGCTTGCCGAAGAGCCCCCGGCTGAACTTGACCGTCGCCCACACGCTCTCGAAGGCGTCCGTGGTGAGCTCCTGCGGCACGAGCCCGATCTTCGTGCGGGCCGGCCGGAAATCCCGGATGACGTCATGCCCGTCCGCAACGACCGTTCCGGTGCTCGGATTGACGATGCCGCAGATGATGCTGATGAGCGTCGTTTTGCCGGCGCCATTCGGGCCTAGAAGCGCGAAGATCTCACCTTTCCGGATCTCCAGGTCGACCTTCTTCAGGGCCTGGAAGCCGGACGCATAGGTCTTGGTCAGACCCGAGACGGTGATGATCGGATTCGATGCTCCCGTGGGCCGGGGCATCTGCAGGGAATCGAGCGGTTTCATGCCGGGGTGATAGCATGGCAGGAGGTGGTGCGGAATGGATGCGCTTCTGCCACCTCACACACAGCCGTCAAGTCCGGGGATGACGCGCAAGATGCGGAAAACGTTTAGTTCTGGACGTTCGGAACCGGAATGACGTCCGGCGCGATCACCCGGACGGTCTTCTTCTGCCCATTGTCGGCAGCAACCTCGCGCTTCGCGCCCTCGCCCTGGCGGACGACAGTGGTGTTGTCGATCGATTGCGGCCCGATGCCGGCCGATTCCCTGCTGGCGGTCGGCGCGGCGGCGGCGATCTCGGCGGCCTCCTTGGCCTCTTCTTCGGCCTTCTTGTCGGCGGCCTTGCGGGCGGCCTGCGCTTTGGGGCGCGACAGCTCCTCTGCCTGCTCGGCGGTGACGATCAGGTCGCCCTTGCGCTGTGTGAGCATGCTCTCGGCCTTCCGCAGCACCGTGGCCCAGCTCTCGTCGGACTTCTTGCACGCGCAGCTCTCATCGAAGCTCTTGCGGAATTTGAAGGCATTCGCCAGCGACGTGTAGGGCTGGTTCGTGGAGAGGGAGGCTGCCCGGTTGAGGCCGTTGTCGCCGCCCGGATAGGCGAAGGCTGTGGTCTCCGTGCCGGGGCAGAGGGCCTGGCACATCTCGTTGGCGCTCTGGCCGCCGCCCGGCGGGGTGGTGAGCGGGAAGAAGGAACCGTCGCAGGTCTTCACGCAGATCAGGCGACCACCGCCGAGAGAGGGCGGCCCGTCATCGGCGATGATGGGCTGGCCCTCGGGCATGACCTGCTGCTGCTGCGGCTGGCGCGGGGCGCCGAAGAGCGATTCGAAGAAGCCGCGGGGCTCCGTGGAGCAGGTCTGCTGAACCGCGGCCTGGAGCTGCCGGCGCCGGGCCTCGATATCCCCTTGGTCGGCCCCTTGGGCCGCAAGGCGGGCATAGCCGGCCTCGAGCTGGCGGATCTGCGTGGCGATGGAGCCGCATTCAGCCGGGGCGGGACCTGCCAGGAAGCCGAGAGGGCCACGCTCGCAGCCGATGTTGCGGTAGTAGACGACGAGCCGGTTGATCTCCGCCCGCTGGGCGCGCATCTGCCCGGTCGGCGCGCCGCCGCCGCTGCGCTCCAGGGAGGCGAGCTCGGCCTGGAAGCGCTGGCACTGCGCCGACTGGGCGAGCGCCGCCTGTCCGGCGGCCAGGAAGGCCGTCAAGGCGATGAGGGAGCGGAGGAAAGATGTCTTTGTCATAAAGCTGATCGCAGAACCGGTCCGTTGGGCATCATATGCCGGGCTGGCTCGTCATGTGACGCCCGAATTTGACCCTATTGTGATTAACGCCTAGCTTTCCTGTCATGGCGACTTCGAAATGAGATCCAGCATGTACTCCCATACGACCATCGGGGCAAATGACCTTGCCCGGGCGCGGGTCTTCTACGAGGCGGTCTTCGGCCCACTTGGGCACGAGGTACGGTACTCGGACGACATGCTCGTCGGATGGGGAGCGCCGGGTGGCCCACCGCAATTCCTGGTGGCGCGGCCCTTCAATGGAGAGGCCCCGAGCGTCGGGAACGGAGCCATGATCGCCCTGCTGGCGCCCAGGCGAAACGCCGTCGATGCCTGTCATGCGGCCGCGATGGCGCAGGGCGGGACGGACGAGGGGCGGCCGGGTCTTCGCCCGCACTATCACAAGGATTATTACGGCGCCTATTTCCGTGACCTCGACGGCAACAAGATCTGTGTCGTCTGCCATCAGCCCGAATAGCCTCTCGTCAAATCCCTGAACCATCCCCACATGACAGCGTAACCGTGGGAGACGAACTGACGATGCTTGCCCGAATCGCCCTTGCCCTGACCCTCACCCTGGCTGCCGTCACCGGCGCCCTGGCTCAGGAGCCCGATCTGATCTTCAAGAAGTCAACGGTCTGGCGGGCGCTCACCCCGGACGACAAGCTCGCCGTTTATGGGCTCGACGATCCGGTGGTGGAGGGCGTGGCGTGCCACTACACGACCCCGGAACGCGGCGGCATCGCCGGCACCTTCGGCGTCGCCGAGGAGGTGTCCGACATCTCGCTTGCCTGCCGGCAGGTCGGGCCGGTGAAGTTCAAGCAGAAGTTCGGCCAGGGCGACGTGGTGTTCAGCGAGCGCCGCTCCCTCATCTTCAAGAAGATGCAGATCGTCCGCGGCTGCGACGTGAAGCGCAACACCCTCGTCGGGCACCGAGGTGCCGCCGAAATGCGGGGAGTGGATGAACTCTTAAAAAGTTCAGCCTGCGCCGTCGTTCAACATCAGTCTTGCGGCCGTTGCCCACATGATCAGGCCGATGACCGTGTCGAGAATGCGCCATGTGATCGGCCGGGCGAAGAGCGGTTTCAGGAAACGGGCGCCGAAGCCGAGGGAAAAGAAGAACACGAAGGAGGCCAGCATGGCCCCGGCGGCGAACAATCCCTTGCCCTCATCGAACTGGGTTGAGATCGAGCCGATCAGGACCACCGTGTCGAGATAGACGTGAGGGTTGAGCCAGGTGAGGGCGAGGCAGGTGAGGACCACCCGGCCCAAGCTCGCGGGTGCCGCCTCGGACGGTCGCAGGGACTCTGAGCCAAAGGCGGCCATGAAGCTGCGCATCCCATAGGCGAGGAGGAACGCCGCGCCTCCGTAGCGGAGAACCGTCTCGGCCCAGGGCACCTGCGCGCTGAGTTGCGCGAAGCCCGAGACGCCGGCTAGGATCAGCATCGCATCCGAGACCGCACAGGTGAGGCACACCGCCAGCACATGCTCACCGCGCAGGCCGACACGCAGCACGAAGGCATTTTGAGCCCCGATGGGCAGTATGAGGCTGAGGCCGAGCAGGAACCCGGCAAGAAGGGGAGCGGTCATGTCGATGGTCCAGGAAGGAGTCGACATTTCCTAAGCTGACTCTTACGATTAGAACAGTTAAAGTCATTGATCTTGATTTAGAAAAACTAATCTCATGCTAGATTACGCCCTCTTATCCGCGCTCGCGTCCGTAGTGCGCACGGGCAGCTTCGAGAAGGCTGCCGAGCAGCTGAACGTCACTCCTTCTGCCATCTCCCAGAGGATCAAACTGCTGGAGGAGCGGATCGGCACCGTTCTCGTGGTGCGGGGCCAGCCCTGCTTGGCGACCGAGGCGGGTCAGCGCCTGTGTCAGCATGTTGAGCAGGTGGCGCTGCTCGAAAGCTCCCTGCGCCAGAATCTGCCGGGGCTTCAACCCGAGAGCCGGCCGGTGACCCTGCGCATTGCCGTCAACGCGGACAGCCTCGCCACTTGGTTCATCCCGGCCATGGCCCAGACGGAGGATTTCCTGTTCGACCTCGTGGTAGACGATCAGGACCACAGCGCCGAATGGCTGCGGCGTGGTGAGGTCGTGGCGGCCGTGACCTCGCACGGCAAGCCGGTCCAGGGGTGCAACAGCCATCCCCTAGGCGCTCTGCGCTATCTCGCGACGGCCAGTCCTGGCTTCGTGGAGCGCTGGCTGCCGGACGGGCTGGACGAGCAATCGGCCACTCGAGCGCCGTGTCTCGTCTTCAACCGGAAGGATCAACTCCAGGCCATGTGGCTCCGAAGGGCTCTGGGTGTCGATGTCCGGCCACCGGCCCACTGGCTGCCGTCATCGCAGGCTTTCGTGGATGCGGCTCTTGCCGGCTTAGGGTGGGGGATGAACTTGGAAACGACGGTTAAGGAGCATATTCGCGAGGGGCGCCTCGTGGCGCTCGCACCGTCGGAACCTCTGGAGGTCCCGCTTTACTGGCAGCAGAGCCGGATCGTCGGTCCTCTGCTGGCCGATCTGACCCGAGCTGTCCTTGCAACTGCCCGGGCCATGCTCTCGCCAATGGCGCCTTGAGGCGGATGCCTTAGTTCGCGCAGGTCACCGAAACCGGCGGCTCCTTGGGCCCGAGGGAAGCCTTCTGGATATTGCCCGTGATCTCGTCGGGCGATACCTGCCGGAAGGAAACGGCCTTCGTGTATCCGTGAGCCTCGCACCAGGCGTTTGCCACAACTTGGCCACAAGCCTGGTTTGATATGAGGCATTCCGCGACGCCATAACCGTCGGCGGCAGGGACCATGAAGGTCGCTTCAGTCGAAGAGGCCTGGGTACCATTGGGAAGCAGCGTCAGGGACGCGGCGGCAAAAAACACGGCAGTACCCATTCCGAGCATGGTGAATGCGCGGCGCATCGTAGACCTCTTTGTTTGAACTCGGGCCATTATGGCGCGAGTGTGCGTGAACAAAGCTCTAACGCGCTTGGCCGGAAGGCGTTTCATGCGATCGTGCAAATTCAACATGATTACCAATTCGGAAATCTTGACGGCTTCTGCCTGAAAAGGCATTGATGGCTTCATGAACACGGCAACGATCCTCATTTCCGGGATTATTTGCGGCTAGCGCACTTCGCTGGCTGGAGCCGTCTCGTTCTCATTCCAAGATCGAAACCATTCTCCGGCCTGCGGCCTGACAGGGGTATGGTTTCATGGCGGCCAAGCTTCGCCTCTACAACACGCTGACCCGGTCGAAGGACGATTTCGTCCCGATCGACCCCAAGAACGTGCGCCTCTACGTCTGCGGACCCACCGTTTACGACTACGCCCACATCGGCAACGCCCGCCCGATCATCGTCTTCGACCTTCTCTTCCGTCTGTTGAGACATGTGTACGGTACGGAAGCCGTGACGTATGTGCGCAATATCACCGATGTGGACGACAAGATTAACGCCCGCGCCGCCCGGGATTACCCAGGGATGCCGCATAACGAGGCGATCCGGGTCGTCACGGGGAAGACCGAGGAGCAGTTCCACGCGGATATCCGTGCGCTCGGTGTGCTCATGCCCGAGGATGTGAACGAGGCGGGCCAGCCTCCGCGCTTCGTCGAGCCCCGGGCGACCGAGCATATCGACGAGATGCGCATGATCATCGAGCGGCTGATCGCGCGCGGGGCGGCCTATGTGGCCGAGGAGCACGTGCTGTTCTCGGTCGCGGCCATGCAGAACTTAGGCGGCGTGCCGAAATACGGCGCCTTTTCCAAGCGGTCTCTCGACGAGCTGCTCTCCGGCGCCCGTGTGGACGTGGCGCCCTACAAGCGCGATGCCATGGACTTCGTGCTCTGGAAGCCCTCCGGTCCCCAGGACCCGGCTTGGGCCTCGCCCGCCGGGATCGCGACGCCGGGCCGTCCCGGCTGGCACATCGAGTGCTCGGCCATGGCGTGGCGGCACCTCGTCCAGGCTTTCGAGACCCGGCTCACCTGCGCCGATCCGACGGAGCGCGAGATCTTCGACATCCACGGTGGCGGCATCGATCTCGTCTTCCCGCACCACGAGAACGAGATCGCGCAATCCTGCTGCGCCTTCGAGACGCCACGCATGGCCAATGTGTGGATGCACAACGGCTTCCTGCAGGTGGAAGGCGAGAAGATGTCGAAATCCCTCGGCAACTTCTTCACCATCAACGAGCTGCTGCAGGATTGGCCCGGGGAGGTGCTGCGCTTCAACATGCTGCGAACCCATTACCGCCAGCCGATCGACTGGACGACGAAGGGACTTGAGGAAAGCGAGAAGACCCTCGACCGCTGGTATGATCTGGCGGGCAGGGGAGAGGCGGCCTTCCTCTCTGACCATATCGACGATGCGCTCGCGGACGACCTCAACACGCCGAAGATGCTGCCGGAGCTTCATGCCCTCGACGGGCAGGGCGCTCACGAGGAACTCGGTGCGAACCTGCGTGCTCTTGGCTTCCTGCTCGAAGGGGCCGAGGCCTGGAAGGCGCGCAAGCAATCTGCGCTCAGCGTCGATCCTGCGCAGATCGAGGCGTTGAT
>JAJFBI010000433.1 GCA_020697385.1 Microvirga sp.
CTCGGTCCCGTGTCCCATCAGCAACCCATAGGCGCCGTTCTCCTGGTCGAAGACGAACCGCTGGTGCGGCTTGTCACGGCCGACATCCTGCTGGAGGCGGGCTTCCGTGTCATCGAGGCCGGCGACGCCGAGGAGGCTCTGCGGGTTCTGAAGGCCGAGGTCGCGATCGACGTTCTCCTGTCGGACGTGGAGATGCCGCCCGGGATGAACGGCTACGAACTGGTCGGCCATGTTCGTCGGGACTGGCCCGAGGTGGAGATCATCGTCTCCTCGGGCCGGGAATGGCCCCGAAAGGACGATCTGCCGTCGGGGGCGGTCTTTCTCGCCAAGCCTTACATGAACGCCACTCTTGTATCTTACGTCCAGACAGCGGCCCGGAAGGCTCAAGAGGCGCGTCGGCTTCGGGGTGAAGCCGGCGCCCAAGGCAACAGCACGCCGGACGAGACCATCTCCAAGACAGCCTAGTATCTCCTGAGAGCCTAGCTGGGAAAGCCCGCCTCCCCCCTTGCGGGGAGGAGTTGGAGGTGGGGGTGTGAGCGATAGCCTATCAGCGGCTGGCGCCGGCATCCCCAACCCGGCCGCTACGCTGCACCCCTCTCCCCCACAAGAGGAAGGGAAACTGGAAAAGGCGCAGCCCGAAGTGCTGCGCCTTTCGATTCCCGGTATTGCTTATTTCAAGCCTTACGCTGCCCGGACACCCTGCAGGAAGCCCTCGACCTCGCGGCTCAGCGCCGACGAGTTGGTTGCCAGCTCCCCGGCTGCTGCGAGCACCTGGGAGGCCGCCGACCCGGCATGGGTGGCCGCGCCCTGGACCTGGACGATGCTCTGGGTCACCTCCTGGGTGCCGCGGGCAGCCTCGCTGACATTGCGGGCGATTTCCTGCGTGGCTGCCTGCTGCTCCTCGACCGCGGCTGCCACGTTGGTGGCGATCTGGTGCACCTCCTCGATGGTGTGGCCGATCTCGCGGATGGCGTCCACGGCGCCCTTGGTCGATTGCTGGATCTGGTTGATGTGCGAGGTAATGTCCTCCGTTGCCCGCGAGGTCTGGTTCGCCAGCTCCTTCACCTCGGCGGCCACGACGGCAAAGCCCTTGCCGGCCTCCCCTGCCCTCGCCGCCTCGATGGTTGCGTTAAGCGCCAGCAGGTTGGTCTGGCTCGCGATGCTGTTGATGAGGGCGACGACCTCGCCGATCTTCTGCGCACCGTCGGCGAGCGTCTCCACGAGCTCGTTGGTCCTGCGCGCGTTCTGCACGGCCCGGGCCGCGGCAGCCGAGGTCTGCGACACCTGGGTACCGATCTCGTTGGACGATGCGGCGAGCTCTTCTGTCGCGGCCGCAACCGCCTGGACATTGCTGGAGGTCTGCTCGGCCGCAGCTGCCACCGAGTTGGATTGCAGGTTCGTCTGCTGAGCGGTGGTGGCCATCGAACGGGCTGTAGCCTCCATCTGCTGGGCCGCGACGGAGAGATGCTGGACAAGGCCGCCCACGCTGCCTTCGAAGCCCTGCGCGAGGTTCATCATCTCGAGCTTGCGATGCTCGGCGGCCTGCTTTTCGGATTCCGCCTGCTGGCGCCGGAGCCCTTCGGCCTCCTGCATGGTGCCGGCGAAGACCTGCGTGGCCTTCCAGATGTCGCCGATCTCGTCGTTGCCTGCATTTGCCTTGGGCAGATTGTAGTCGCCGGAGGCCAACTTCTGAATCGCCTCGGTGACGATCTTCAGCGGGCGGGCGATCTGCCTGTGGCCTACGAGCCAACCGATCAGGAGCGCCAGGATCGTGCCGCCGAGGGCGATAGAGACAAGGAGGGTGAGGCGCTCGCTGTAGAGCTCCGCCGAGTAGCGGTCGATCGCTGCGATCTCTTCGCTTCCCTTTTTCGTCAGGGCATCGATGCTGATCTGAAAGGCTTTTCTGTTGGCGCGGTTAGCCTCGTTATTGCCCTGCGCGTTGGCGGCCTCTGGCGACACCTCGGCACCGAGGCGCACGGTCTCGGATCGGAACGTCTTGAATGCAGCCGCGTCCGCGACCACAGCGTCGAACAGCGCCTTGTGCGAATCCGGAACGATCGGTGCCCACTCCTTCAGGAGCGTATCGATTTCACCCAAACTTGCGGTCAGCCCCTCGCCGAACTTGCGCGCATCGGCCGTGGTCTTCGAGGCATAGATGCCACGCGCTTCCATGACCACGTGCGTCACGAGCCGGTTCAAGCGCTCGCCGTAAAGCGCGCGCGTGGCCGCGAGCCTCACATCATTGACCGCCTGATTGTAGGTCTGCAGGGTGCTGATGCCGACGGCGGCCATGACCACCGCCAAGAAGCTCAAAGCAGCGACAAGCGCAAATATTTTCGTCCTGATCTTCATGCATCCCCCAAAACCGGTTTGATCCGCAATAACGCGTGAGTATGGGGAGCAGTATTCATAGAATGCTTGTGTGGAGCTTGCTCAAGGCCATCAAAATTTTCAACAGGCTTTCTCTTGGGCAAGTGACGGATTGTTAAGCATAACCTCATAGGAATGATTGCAGTCGATTCTCATAGCGGCGGTTTCCATGGGCGTACGGTTCGATAAAGTATTGGAGCAGGTGGCCAGGGCTGGACAAGCCGGGAGCGGAGCCGCCATCGATCCGCAGGAGCGCAAAGTGCGGCGCTTGGAGGACCTCATCCGGGCGCGCGAGGCGGTGGGCGATCGGATCGTCATGTGCCTCGGGCTGGCACTCACCCTCTCGGCGGTCGCTCTTCCGGTCTATGCGGTCTATCTCAGCGACGGCTATGCTTATCTCCAGAGCGCAGGGAACGGCCTGCAGATGAGCAAGAGCGCCGAGGCGGGCCATGCGCGTGCGCCCGATCTCAGCCCGGCCACGACCGGCTCTCTGAACAGGCAGAAGATCTCGGAATCTGTGGTGGAGGGCAAGACCGACAAGGCGCTTCTCGCCATCGATCGGCAGAGTCAGTTCCAGCGCTACGTGATTCACCGCGCCACGAGCGAGTCCGCCCTGATCGAGGGGCCGGACGGCGTCTGGTGGGTCACGCCGGGAATGACGCTTCCCGGCATCGGCCAGATCATCTCGATCGAGCGCTCCGACAACGGCTGGGTCGTGCTGACGTCCGAGACGATGATCAGCCAGCGGCCGACATCAAGGGTGGCAAGCTGAGCGACGCGATAGAGCATCGAACGCAAAAGTAGGCACCGGCTTTGCGTGAAGAGATGCTCTAGCGGCATGAGCGCAACTCGCGCGCTCATGCGTTGCTCGGGAATTCTTACTTGGTAGACGTCATGATGGGCGCGGCCTGATTGCCTAGCCACACCCAAGCGGCGCTCTCCGAACCTTCCCGCTTCACATAACGATAACCGGTCTCCTGCCAGGACAGGACGGCCGCACGCTTGTTATCGAGGATGTAGTCGCCGCGGTCGGTACGCACCATCAGCACCGCATGGCCGGCGCCGAGCTCGTCGATCACCACCGTCATCCGCAGAGCCCGCCGCGGCAGGCCTGCCTCGATGAGCACGCGGCGCTTCAGGATCTGAATGTCCTCGCAATCGCCCATACCGTTATCGGGGTAATCCCAACGATCCGCCACGCCCCAGTGGTCCTGGTCTGTCACTGGCAGGATCGTGGCGTTCACGCGCTCGTTGACGTCGACGAGAAGCTTCCAGGTCTCCTTGTCCAGCGCAACGATTGCGGGCTCGGAAGGATCGACCGCGCACTCATTCGGCATCTGCTTGCAGAAGAGGATCCAGGCCGGAGTCGGTCCGGCCTGACCGGAGGACAGGATCGCGGCACTCATCACCGGCA
>JAJFBI010000434.1 GCA_020697385.1 Microvirga sp.
CGCCTCTCTGCTCGGGCACGTGAAGGCGGGGATGTCCTATGTGCTTCTCGGCTCGCTCTTCCTCGTTTCCGGCATCTCCGGCTCCAAGGTGTCCGACATGGCCACCGTGGCGCCGGCTCTCTTCCCAGAAATGAAGCGCCGCGGCCACAAGCCCAAGGAGATGATTGCGCTGCTCGCCACCGGTGCCGCCATGGCCGATACGGTGCCTCCCTCCATCGTCCTGATCGTCCTCGGCTCCGTGGCTGGCGTCTCCATCGCAGGCCTGTTCACCTCCGGATTCGTCATTGCCATGGTTCTGCTCCTCGTCCTCGCAATCCTTGCGCGCTGGAAGGCACGCGGCGAGGTCATGGACGGCATTCGGCGAGCCCCCCTCCGTGCCGTCGGCAAGGCGCTGGCAGTCGCGGGCCCAGCCCTCGTTCTGCCCTTCCTGATCCGGAGCGCCGTCGGCGGCGGCGTGGCGACAGCCACTGAGGTATCCACCATCGCGGTGCTCTATGCCCTGATTATCGGCATGGTTCTGTATGGCGGCATCCGCCCCGGCAAGATCTACGACATGCTGGTCGAAACGGCGGCTCTCTCAGGTGCCATCCTGATCATCCTGGGCACGGCCTCGGCCATGGCTTGGGCGCTGACGCAGACCGGCTTCGCCTTCAAGATGGCTGCGATGGTCACCGACCTGCCGGGCGGCTGGGTGACTTACATGATGGTGACGATTGCGGTTTTCATGGTGCTCGGCTGCGTGCTCGAAGGCCTACCGGCCATCGTGCTGATGGCGCCGATCATGTTCCCGATCGCGAAGAACCTCGGGATCAACGACATCCATTATTCCATGGTCGTCGTGACGGCCATGAATGTGGGCCTGATGGCGCCGCCCATCGGCATCGGCTTCTACATTGCCTGCAAAATCGGCAACGTCTCGCCGGACGAAGCCATGGGTGCCATCTGGCCCTATATCGGAGCACTCTTCGTCGGACTTCTCATCATCGCCATGGTCCCAGCGCTATCGACCGCTTATCTCTAGGGCTCGATGCGAAACCTGCATGCTGCTGCCAGAGAGCAGCAGCATGTTGGAGTGATCACTGAGTTCGCGACTCTTCCTGCTCGCTTTCTGAAGATCCCGGCCACCAACTTGGAAGGTCTGCTCAGGACCAATGAGCGAATATGAGCCAATCAAATGAAGGTCCGCTCATCTTGAGAATGCGGAATTCCGGACCAAGTCAGCTCGGTGCCAAGACCGCGCCTCCCGTCCAGGGGTTAACAAATGAGACGTGAAGATCGTGCTTAGGAGCCAATCTGCGGCAATCAGCTCGCCTCTTAACACGGACCTGAACAATGGTAGCCCCTGTTTCGGCGATGCAATCGACGCCCTTCACCTCGTAGAACAACCCGGCGGTTCCTAAGGCTGGTCGACCTCTTCGATGACCAACTCGAAGGTTATGCAAACGGGGTTGTTTCCGTGGACGAGTTCCCCGGAGGAGACTTGGCCCTCCATGTCGACCACGTCGATCTGGAGGGAGGCTCTTGGCCGGCAATGGGCGCTCTCCACCCTGCCCTCGTGGATCAACACCTCCGTCGCGTATGCCTCCACGCGCCCACCATCGGTGAATCGCACCCCGTTCAGGCTGCCGATCCCGTAAACGTTCGCTTTTCCGATTCCCTGGCTTGAACAGATGTCCTCAATGGCGAGGCTGATATCCTCATTGGGACGGACCTTTGCCAGCAGCACGCGCGGACCTGCCGGCTCCTGCCTGTCTTCGGCGACTCGCAAGGGTTCGAACAGGGTAAAGTCCGTCTCGGGGTCAGGCAGAGCCTGGAAGGTGGCGCCCCTCAGGCCGATTCCGGTGACCTCCATGGGCACTGCCACCATGGTGTCGGGGGCCAGCATGTGGCCCATCCGCGTGCCCTCCGTCGTCTCCCAGATCCCGTGGCAGTGAACGAAAGGCTTGCCATCGCGCTGCCCGACAATGGCGCAGGCGCGCGTAATCTCGACCGGGCCTTCAGGTGCAAAGGTGTCGCTGTACCAGGCGGCGTGATGGGCGTCCGGCGATGCAGCCGGCATGACGAACCTGAACGGCTCGCACTGTCCGCCCCGGAGCGTCACGAATCCTCCGATGCAGCCCGAAGCTGCGAATCCCTTGGCGATGGCCGCGTCGACCGACTGCCCCGGTTCGAGCTCGAAGCGCAGCCGAACGGGCATGCCTGCGACTTCGGCCGTGCGCTCCGGGGATACGGGACCCGGGTGATGAATATGCCTCATTTCATTTTCCTGCCTCTGCCAGGGTTCAGGTGCCTTCGGCACAGGACCAACATCTCTCAGTCCGCCCGCATGATCTGCTGGGGGTCTGCCCTTGGATCGCGAGGTCCCCATCGACCGGCTTCGACCTGAGCGACGAACTCGGCCACCACACGGTTGAACAAGGCGGGTTCCTCCAGGTTCAGGGTATGGCCCGACTTCGGGAACATGGTGAGGCCAGAGCGCGGCACGGTCCGCTTGAGGAAAATTCCCGGATGAATGGAGTGATCATCCTCGTCACCCACAACCACCAGCAGGGGAACCTGCATGGCGCTCAGTTCGTCCTTCAGATCGTAGAGGGAGGGTCGGCGCATCTGAACGCCGCGCATGGTGTTGGCGGCACCGCGGACGGAGTGCTGCGCGAGCCTTTCGGCGAACAGCTTCCAGCCGCGCGAATCCTTGTCCTGAAACTGAACGCGCGACGCGCTCTCGGCGTAAATGGGGGCGAACCCATCCGCACCCCGTTCCTCGAAGCCCCTCGCAACCTGCTCGGAGTTCTGGCGGAAGGTCTCCTGGTGCTCCTTCTCGGAGCCATAGCCTGCACCGGCAACTACCGCCGACAGCACACGCTCCGGGTGACGCAAGGCAGCATGCACGCACGCGAATGCCCCCATGGAGAGGCCCACGATGTGGGCTTTCTCGATCCCTGCCGCACTCATCACGTCGATGATGTCATCGGCGGCTCGCGCCTGTGAATACTGCTCCACGCTCTCCGGAACATCCGACGGCGCATAGCCCCGAGCCGCATAGGTGATGCAGTGGTGCCGACGGGCGAAGTAACTGACCTGGGGCTCCCAGCTCCAGTGATTCCCGCCGAACTCATGGGCGAATACGAGAGCCGTGCCCTGCCCGACGGAGTCGTAGAAGAGCCGTACCCCATCACTTGTATTTGCAAATGCCATTGGGATTCTCCGTCAACGAAACTCAGAGACGGCGCAGCTCTGCCCGCCGTCCACGGGCAGGCAGACGCCCGTGATGAACTGCGCCTCGTCGGAGGCCAGGAACACGGCCGCATTGGCGATGTCCCAGGCGGTTCCCATCCTGCCGACCGGAACGGCTGCGTTGCGTGCCGCCACCATCTCCTCCACGGAAGCGTATTGCCCGGAGATCTGCCGGTAGATCAGCGGGGTGTCGATTAGGCCGGGCATGATGCAGTTGGCACGAATGCCCTGCCGGGCATATTGCATGGCGAGCGCCACGGTTGCCTGGTTCACCGCCGCCTTCGTGGCGTAGTAGGCGAAATAGGGATAGCCCGTCCAGCGGATCGCCGCGAGGGAGGAGATGTTGACGATGGCGCCGCCGCCCTCACGCAGCATGTGCGGGATGACGGCCTTCGCCGTGCGGTAGACGGGGCCGAGATTGAGCTGCACCGCAGCCTCGAACTGCTCCTCGGTCAGCTCGACCGGGCCGCCCATATGAGTCACGCCCACATTGTTGTGCAAGATATCGATGCTGCCGAAATGCGCGAGTGCCTGCGCAACCGCCGCTT